>JAKSBI010000243.1 GCA_022361215.1 Hyphomicrobiales bacterium
ATTTTCCTCACGGACGCCGGAATGCTACATGACTCGGCGCGGCAAGTCCCACGGGTCGTTGGGCCCTTTGCCGCAGCGACGAAACCGGATCACGAGGCAAGCGGGGCGGCCTGACATGAACGTGCTTTTGATCGGATCGGGTGGACGGGAGCATGCCCTCGCCTGGGCGCTGGCGGCAAGTCCGCTCCTGACCAGACTCTATTGCGCACCGGGCAATGGCGGCATCGCGGAGGTGGCCGAGTGCGTCACCCTCGACATCGGCGACCACGCGGCCGTCGCCGCGTTCTGCAAGGCACAGAAGATCGAGCTGGTGGTCGTGGGGCCGGAGGCACCGCTGGTTGCCGGCCTGGCGGACGACCTCCGGGCCGCGGGGCTGAAGACCTTCGGGCCGGGCCGCGAGGCGGCGCAGCTCGAAGGCTCCAAGGGCTTCACCAAGGACCTCTGCGCCAGGCACCATATCCCCACGGCCCGCTACGGCCGCTTCACCGACGCCGAGACCGCCAAGGCCTATGCGCGGGACCAGGGCGCGCCCATCGTGGTCAAGGCGGACGGTCTCGCGGCCGGCAAGGGCGTCACCGTGGCCGAGACCCTGGAGGCGGCAGAGGCCGCCATCGACGCCTGCTTCGAGGGCCGCTTCGGCGCCGCCGGCGCGGAGGTGGTGGTCGAGGAGTGCCTGGTGGGCGAGGAGGCGAGCTTCTTCGCGCTGGTGGACGGCGCCACGGCCCTGCCCCTCGCCACGGCCCAAGACCACAAGCGCGCCCACGACGGCGACCGGGGCCCGAACACCGGCGGCATGGGCGCCACCTCGCCCGCGCCGGTGATGACGGAGGAGATCTGCCGGCGCACCATGGACGAGATCATCGGGCCCACGGTGCGCGGCATGGCGGAGGCCGGCATGCCCTATCAGGGCGTGCTCTATGCCGGCCTGATGATCACGGACGAGGGCCCGAAGCTGATCGAGTACAACGTGCGCTTCGGCGACCCGGAATGCCAGGTGCTGATGATGCGCCTGAAGTCGGACCTGCTGCCCGCGCTCATGGCCACCGCCGACGGCGTGCTGGAGACATTCGACCTGCGCTGGCACGATCAGGCGGCGCTGACCGTCGTCATGGCCAGCCAGGGCTACCCCGGCGCCTATGAGAAGGGCTCCGTCATCCGCGGCCTCGCGGCGGCCGCGGACAACCCGGACGTTGAGATCTTCCATGCGGGAACGGCGCGCCGGGACGGCGACGTGATCGCCACGGGCGGGCGCGTCCTCAACGTCACCGCGCTCGGCGCCTCGGTGCAGGAGGCGCAGGCCCGCGCCTATGCGGCCATCGAGAAGATCGACTGGCCCGAAGGCTTCTGCCGCAGCGACATCGGCTGGCGCGCGGTCGAGCGCGAGAAGGACGCGGCGGCATGAGCGATCTTCCGGAACTTTTTCCCGGCTTCGAGGCGCGCCGCATCGCGACGCAAGGCGCGGAGATCTTCGCGCGCATCGGCGGCTCGGGCCCGCCGCTCCTGATGGTGCACGGCTATCCGCAGACCCATGCCTGCTGGCATAAGATCGCGGGCCAACTGGCCGAGCACTTCACCGTGGTGCTGCCGGACCTGCGCGGCTATGGCGCCAGCTCCTGCCCCGCGCCCGACGCGGAGCACCACGCCTACTCCAAACGCGCCATGGCGCAAGATCTGGCCGAGGTCATGACGGCGCTCGGCCACGAGCGCTTCCGGCTCGTCGGCCACGACCGCGGCGCCCGCGTCTCCTACCGCCTCGCCCTCGATCACGGCGAGCGGGTCGAGCGCCTGCTCGTGCTCGACATCGTGCCCACCGGCGACGTCTGGAACGCCTTCGACGCCGCCGATGCCAGGGGCAAGTTCCACTGGAGCTTCATGGCTCAGCCGGCGCCGCTGCCCGAGGCCATGATCGAGGCCAATCCGATTGTCTGGCACGAGGGGCTGATCGCCCGCTGGTGCGGCACCGGCGACCTCTCGCCCTTTTCGCAAGAGGCGCTCGCGCACTACCGCGCATCCTTCACCGAGCCCGCGCGCATCCAGGCCATGTGCGAGGACTACCGCGCCGGCGCCACGGTCGA
>JAKSBI010000822.1 GCA_022361215.1 Hyphomicrobiales bacterium
CCCTTCAAAGAGGATCTGGCCGGACCCGATGGTCCCGCCTTCACGCTCGATCAACCGCATAAGGCTGAGCGCGGTGACCGACTTGCCGGAACCGGATTCGCCGACCAGCCCCAGCACCTCGCCGGGGTTCACGTCGAAGCTCACATCGTCGACCGCCTTCACGACGCCGAGCTTGGTGTGGAAGCGGGTGTGCAGGCCGCGCACCGAGAGGGTCGGGACGTCGCCGCTCATCGTTCCAGCCTCGGGTTGAGCACGTCGCGGAGCTGGTCGCCCACCAGGTTGATGGACACGATGGTGACCAGAAGCGCCACGCCCGGGAAGAAGCTGATCCAGTATCGACCGCTCAGCATGTAGTCGAAGCCGTTGGCGATCAGCAGCCCGAGCGACGGCTCGCTGATCGGCAGGCCGACGCCGAGAAAGCTGAGCGTCGCCTCGAGCGAGATGGCATGCGCGGTCTGAATGGTGCCCACGACGATGAGCGGCGGCAGGCAGTTGGGCAGGAGGTGCCGGAAGACGATGCGCTTGTGGCCGAGCGCCAGGCAGGTCGCCGCCTCGATATACTCCTTGTTGCGCTCGACCAGCGCCGAGCCGCGCACCGTTCGGGCATAATAGGCCCACTGCACCACGACCAGCGCGACGATGATCTTATCGACGCCCTTGCCCAGCGCCGCCAACAGGATCAGCGCCACCAGAATGGCCGGAAACGACAGCTGGATGTCGACGACCCGCATGATCAGCGTGTCCGTGCGGCCGCCGAAATAGGCGGCGATGAGACCGACGGTCGCCCCGATGCACATGGCGATGATGCCCGACATCACGCCGACGCCGAGGCTGATGCGCAGGCCGTAGAAGATGGCGCTCATCAGGTCGCGCCCGGCCCCGTCGGTGCCCAGCACGAAGGTCTTGTTGGCGAAGCTCTTGGCGCCCGGCGGCAGCTTCGAGTCGAGCACGCTGACCTGCGCCAGATCGTAGGGGTTCTGCGGCGAGATCAGCGGCGCCGTGACGGCGACGAAGACGATCGCCATCAGCACGACGAAGGCGCCCGTGGCCACCTTGCTCTCGAAGAAGTCCGAGCGGAACCGCTGGAACGGCGTCTCGACCTTGACGGCGGCCGCGCGGACCGGCGCCTCGACCGGTTGATCGGTGGTCACGGTCATGACTTCACATCCTGCAGACGGACTCTGGGATCGAGGATCGAATAGAGCACATCGACCACCAGATTGATGATGACGAAGATCAGAACGATGATCATCAGGTAGGCGACGATCACCGGCCGATCGAGGCTGTTGATCGAGTCGATGATCAGCTTGCCCATGCCGGGCCAGGCGAACACTGTTTCGGTAACCACGGAGAATGCGATCAGCCCCCCGAACTCGAGGCCCAGAACGGTCACCACGGGGATCAGGATGTTCTTCATCAGGTGCACGAAGATGATACGGCGTGGGCTGAGGCCCTTGGCGCGGGCGAACTTGATGTAGTCCTGGTGCACCACTTCACGCGTGCCGGCGCGCGCCAGCCGGATGACCAGCGAGATCTTGAACAACGCCAGATTGACCGCCGGCATCAGCAGATGCGAGAGCCCGTCCAACGTCAGGAAGCTCATCTGCATGCCCAGGAACGGCACCGTGTCGCCGCGGCCCGTCGATGGCAGCCAGCCCAGCATCACGGCAAACAGCATAATGAACATCAGGCCGACCCAGAAGGTGGGCAGGGAGAAGCCGAGAATGGAGCCCGCCATGATCACCTTCGAGAACCTGGACTCGGGCTTGAGGCCGGCGATCACGCCGAGCGGAATGCCGATGACGATGGCCATCAGAAGCGCCGCGATGGCCAGCTCGAAGGTGGCGGGGATGCGCTGCACGATCAGCTGCAGCGCGGGCTCGCCATAGACGAAGGAGTTGCCCAGGTCGCCCTTCAGCGCATTGGCGACGAAGAGCCCGTATTGCACGTACCACGGCTTGTCGAGACCCATGGAGCGGATGACACGCTCGCGCTCCTCCTGATCGGCCTCGTCCGAGACCATCATCTCCACGGGATCGCCGACGATGTTCACGCCGCCGAAAACCAGGAACGACATCACGAGCACCACCACGGCGCTCTGCATCAACCGGCGGATGATAAAAACGGTCATTCAGCCTCGCCTCTGAACAGAGGGGAACCGGATAAGCGCTGTAGGCGGCGCGCCCGCGCGGTGGCGCGCCCGCCGCCCACTCAATGTCAGATCCCGATCACTCGGGAAGCACTTGCCAGGCCGCCGTGCGCTCGTCGGTACGGGGGATGTAGGTCAGCCCCTTCTTCGACGCCCAGGTGTTGACCTGGTAGTGCAGCGGGATGATGCCCACGTCCTCGCCGATGCCGATCTCCGTGGCGCGGGCCAGCAGCTTGGCGCGCTCCTTGTCGTCGACCGTCGCCAGCGCCTCTCCCAGGACCTTGTCCATCTCCTTGTTGGAGTGCAGGCCGCGGTTGGACGAGCCCCAGCCCTTCTCCTTGCTGTACGTCGCCAGCAGAGAGCGCAGCGGCGACGACGGCTCGCCGGTGCCGGAGCCCCAGCCCACGAGCACGAAGCTGAACTCCGGCGGCTTCTCGGGGCCCCTGTTCTTGGCCCGCTTGAAGTAGACGCTCTTCGGCATGGTGTCGGGCGTCGTCTTGATGCCGATGGCGGTCAGCATCTGGGCGATGGCCTCGACGATCTTGGCGTCGTTGATATAGCGGTTGTTGGGGCCGTGCAGCGTCGTGACGAAACCGTCCGGAAAGCCCGCCTCCGCCAGCAGCTTTTTCGCCGCCGCCGGATCGTAGGTGTCGGGCTTCAGCTTGTCGGAGCGGCCGAAGAAACCCTCGGGCAAGAGCTGACCCGCCTTGATCGCGACGCCTTCCATGACGCGCTCGACGATGGCGTCCCGGTTGATGGCCTTGGAGATGGCCCGGCGCACGCGCACGTCCTTGAACGGGTTCTTGATGTCCTTGCCGTCATGTCCTTTTACGTAGGGCGCGGGATCCCGATACTGATCCATGTGCAGGTAGATGACACGGTTCGAGACGCCCTGATTCAGGGTCACCTTGGGGTTCTTCTCCAGGCGCGCAATGTCGACGGTCGGCACCTGATCGATGAAATCCACATCGCCGGCAAGCAGCGCAGCGAGGCGCGAGGGTGCCGACTTGATGGGCTTGATGACGACCTTCTTCCAGTGCGGCTTCTCGCCATAGAAGTCTTCGTTGCGCTCGAACTCCAGGATCTCGCCCTTGACCCACCGAACGAACTTGAAGGGTCCGGTGCCATAGGCGAAGTTGCCGTTGTTGAACTCGCCTTCCCACTTGCCTTCGGCCTTCTTGGAGACGATGTGCACGTTGGAGAGATCCACCGGCATCAGGGGATAGGCCCGCGGCGTCGTCACGTGGATGGTGTGGTCGTCGATCTTCTTGAACGTCTTGCCGCCGCCATGGGTGTAGAGCTTGAAGCTCGACCGGGCGTTGGGGTGGTTGGCGCCGCGCTCCATGGAGAAGAGCACATCGTCCGCCGTGAACGGCGTACCGTCGTGGAACTTCACGCCCTTGCGAAGCTTGAACTCCCACGTGGTATCGCTGATCGGCTTCCATGACGTCGCCAGCCCTGGCGTCAGCCGCTGCTTCTCGTCCTGCTCGATCAAGCGCGAGAAGATGTGCGCGGAGATCTGATTGTTGGGGCCCAGGTTGTGATAGTGCGGATCGATGGATGTCGGCTCCGTGCCGAGCCCGATGGTCAGCGTCTGCGCCGACACCGGCGTCGCGACACTGAGAGCCAGCGTGACCGCTACGGCGGCCAAGACTCTTACAAACGACATTGGCAGATGTCCTCCCTGACAAATCCGCCTGGCAACGGGGCCGCGCCCCAGCCGGCGGCCAAGCAACGTCACGCAATTCGACAGAAGCGCGTCCTGTCTTGCAAGGCCAAAAAATTACCTTGCAAGGTCAAAAAATTAGCATAACGGAACCGGGCACCATAGCCGAAATCCTATGCGCTTCTGTTATAGAGGGATGACGAGTCCATGAGTTGTGACCATGGGGTGTCCAGGATAGGAAAGGCGGAATGCGAACCAACTGGCATAGTCTGCGCGAGTTCGAGGCGTTGCGCGCGGTGATCGCAACGGGCACGGCGACGGCGGCGGCGCGCCGGATCGGCATCTCGCAGTCGGCGGTCAGCCGGGCCATCTCGCAGCTCGAGGCGCGCACCGGGCAGCTTCTGTTCGAGCGCCTGAACGGCCGTCTCAGCCCCACCGCGGAAGCCCTCGCCCTCAACGAGAACCTCGACCCGTTGTTCGACACGCTGACCCGGATCGACACCAAGCAGTGGTCGGTTGCCGCCAAGGGCGAGCTGCGGCTGGTCGCGACGCCGACATTGGCGCACCGCTTTCTGCCGCCGCGCATCGCCTCGTTCTCGAAGCTGCATCCGGAGCGGTCCATCAGCCTCGACGTCTGCGCCGGCGATCCCCTGATCACCGGCATCGCCGAGGAGCGCTACGACATCGGCGTCATGGACATCAACACCGACCATGCCGGCGTGCACTACGAGCCGTTCCGCACGGCCGACGCCGTCTGCCTGCTGCCCAGGGCGCATCCCCTCTGCGGGCAGGAGACGATCAAGCCGGAGCATCTTGCGGGACAGCCCTTCGTGGCGCTGACCCGGCGCCACTCGCTCAGAACGGCTATCGACCGCCTTTGCGCGGATGCGGGCATCGAGCTCGTGCCCGCGGTCGAAACCTCCACCGTCGTCGCACTGGCCGAGTTCGTGCGGGCCGGCATGGGCCTGACCGTCATCAACCCGTTCCCGATCCTGGCCAGCCTGAAGCGGGATGTGGTGGTCCGGCCGTTCCGGCCCAAGCTGCCGCGCCGCGCCTGCTTCGTGGTGCCGAGCACATCCCAGCCCAACGCCATCGCGCGCACCTTCATTCGCCATGTCCGAATGAGCACGCGCAACTTTCCCCACTCCGAGGCCTGTTAGGAGTTACCCGGTGCCAGAGCAGAGCAGCCTTGACCTGATCGCCCGCCTTGTCGCCTTCGACACGACCACGGGCAACTCGAACCTGCCCTTGATCGCCTTCATCGAGGACTATCTTCTGAGCCACGGCGTGCCGTCCCGGCGCGTCTATGGCGAGGACACGGAGAAGGCCAATCTGGTGGCGACCATCGGCCCGCTCGAGCGTCCCGGTTACATTCTTTCGGGCCACACCGACGTGGTCCCCGTGCGGCCGGAGAACTGGACCACCGATCCCTTCGTCGCGAGCTTGCGCGATGGGCGGGTCTATGGCCGCGGTACCGCCGACATGAAGAGCTTTGTGGCGCTGGTGCTGGCCAAGGTGCCGCGCATGATCGCCTCCGACCTGCAACGGCCGCTGCACCTGGCCTTTTCCTATGACGAGGAGATCGGCTGCATCGGTGTGCGCGACATCATCGCCGACATGGCGGACTGGTCGGTCCAGCCAGAGGCCTGTTTCGTGGGCGAGCCCACCGGCATGCAGGTGGTGATCGGCCACAAGGGCAAGCGGTCCGTCCGGGTCGAGGTGACGGGCCGGGCCGGACATTCGTCGCTGGCGCCGGAAGGGGTCAACGCCATCGAGTTCGCTGCGGCATTGATCTCGAAGGTGCGCGAAATCGGGGCGCGGCTTGCCGCCAACTCCCGAGACACGCTCTATGACGTGCCCCATACCACAGCGCAGACCGGCGTGATCCAGGGCGGCCGCCAGCTCAACATCGTACCGGACCGCTGCAGTTTCGAGTTCGAGTTCCGCGTCATCGGCCGCGACGACGGCGACGCCCTGGTGGAGGAGGTCCTGGCCTACGCCAGGGACGAGCTCGAGCCCGAGATGCAAAGGATCGCGCCCGAGGCCGGGTTCGGTTTCGAGGTGAAAGTCGGTTACGACGGCCTCGACACCGACCCGGAGGCACCCATCGTCGCCCTGACCAAGGTGCTTGCGGGCCAGAACGACCACACCAAGGTGTCGTTCGGCGCAGAGGCCGGGCTTTATGCCGGCCGTGGCGGCATTCCGTCAATCCTGTGCGGACCCGGCTCGATCGGCCAGGCGCACAAGACGGACGAGTTCATCGAGCTGGAGCAACTGGACCGCTGCGAGCAGTTTCTTGACCGGCTAATTGCCCACGCCGCCGCTTAGAGCTGATGCCGCGTAAGGGATTGGCCTTCGCGAACCGCTACGCCGCAGCCTGCCGGCGCTTGACCCTGGCGTCCTCGGTCTCGCGCTCGGCGACAGCTTCCGTCCTTGAGGACTCGCTGCGCTTGGTCGCCATGGCCTTCGGATCGTCCGATTGCAGCGACTGGCCAACGAAGTGCGCACCGTCGTCCACCGACAGGGAGCTGTGATGAATGTCGCCTTCGAACCAGGACCCGGAATGCAGCTTGACCTTGTTGGAGTAGACCACGCCCTTCATGCGCCCGCGGATCTCGATCATGTCGGCGAGAATCACACCGTCGACGATGGCCTTCTCGCCGATGACGATGCCCGCGCCCGCGATATCGCCTTTGACGTTGCCCTTCACGTGGATGTTGCCGAGCGATCTGACCTGGCCCGTGATCGTCAGATCTTCAATGAACACGGATGGCGGCAGGGTGGCCTTCCCAGCCACATCGTCGGCGGGTGCCGCATTGGCAGGTATCGATTGAGTCACGGAGGCCTGCGCCTCGGCGCGGACCTCCTGGGTCACAAGCTCGGTGACGCTCTTTTCCGGGATGGTGTTCGGTTTGGTTGCTTGCATGCCAGTCCACCTCATTCAGCTCGGCGAAGTCCCGCCCGTGCAGCTCATCGAACTCAATCGCTACTCACGAAAAAGAACTAGAACTGCCGAACGCGGGTCGCCGCACGTGGGACCGGATGTTTCGGTAAGCGACTCAAGATGATTCCCGAATCCGTGAAGACGTTACAGGGTCGAACGGCAGACGTCACGTCAATCGTGAGCAGCAGCGGCAATTTTTTGGCGGAGTCCGGCCACGCAATACCGGACCGACCGCATCTTGATCACCATGCCAGCTCCAAAATCTCGCGTACGTCGTCCGCCGTCTCGATCTTGCGCGGGTTCACCTGCACGGGATGGTAGCGCAACGCCCGCTCCGCAAGCGCGTCGAGATCGGTCTGCTTAATGCCGACCGCCCGAAGTGAGCCGGGCAGGTCCAGATCCGCGACCAGCTCGGCCACCAGGTCCGCCGCCGGCCGGTCAGGCGCGCCCATGGCCTCCGCCAACGCGCGCTGCCGCTCGCCATTGACGGCCGCGTTCCAACGCAGCACCGCCGGCAGCATGACGCAGGAGGTCTGCCCGTGCGGCACGCCGTAGGCGGCGCCGAGCGCATATCCGATGCCGTGGCTGGCCCCGGTGAAGACGCCGGCGGCGATCGGCGCGATGGCCTGCCACATGCCGAACTGCGCCTCGAGGCGCGGCGCCAGATCGCGGGGGCTCGCCTTGATGCCCCGAAGCGCACGCACCAGCAGCCGGAGACCGTGGAGCGAGAGCGCCTCCGTCGCGGGGTTGGCG
>JAKSBI010000289.1 GCA_022361215.1 Hyphomicrobiales bacterium
CCGCGCACCGCATATGCCGCACCGGCCGTGACGATCAGAACCGCGCCCAAGGTCAGGCCCACGATTTTGATTGCTCGAACACCCATAAGTTACCTCCTTTTCGGCTGCCGCACTCACCTCGCGCGGCGTTTCACCCGCTGGTACGGCGGTGTGCGGTTGTATCCGTCGGTGTTTATTTTTTTGGTGTTTTTGTCGCTCGCGCAGGCCCGAGCCACGCGGACGGGCTTGGCCGTGGGGCTGTTTCTTGTCGCTCGCGGCTATTCCAAGCCCTACGGGCTCGGGCCTGCGCGGGCGCCCGAGACCAGGACCGGTGCCCGTGGGGCAGACTCACGAGCGGTTAACGACCGATGCTGCCTCTCGATGGTTCTAGCATCGGTCTCGGGGTGCCATGCGGACAGGCTTGGCCGTGGGGCCGTTTCTTTGTCGCTCGCGGCTATTCCTCGCTGCGCTCGGGCCTGCGCGGGCGCCCGAGACCAGGACCGGTGCCCGTGAGGGGGGCTCACGAGCGGTTAACGACCGTGGTGGTCTGCCGATGGTTTTCGCATCGGTCTCGGGGTGCCATGCGGATGGGCCTTACCGTGGAGCGAGATAGGGGTCAGACCCCTATGCCCCCTCCTCCGGCGTCATCCCGGCCTGCGCCCAGTGGTGTCCGGGATTCGAGCGAAGCGCGTAGACAACCATCGTTATTGCCGGGCTTGACCCGGCAATCCATGCCATTTGCCTCTCGATTTCGCTGAGGGGCCAGTGGAATGGATGCCCGGATCACGTCCGGGCATGACGAAGAATCGAGGGCCAGCAGACCTACCGAAATGCTGCTTGGTCGCAACATTGCAGGCAAGAAACCAAGGCCGCGCCTGCCATGCAGATCCACACGCCCCGAAAATCCCGGACACCACTGGGCCTGCGCCGGGATGACGCCGGAGAGGGTCGACTGGTTCGGGCCCTGACCGTTGCGCCAGCCATGGGTGCAAAGCGTTCAGTCTAGACGACAATGCGCTCGGAGGCGGCGTGGACCTGGCTGAGGGTTTCGCGCAGGTGGGCCTCCAGCGTCGGGAAATCGGGCAAGCCGGCAGCGCGGGCCAGCAGGGCTTTCAGGCCGGCGGGTGCGTCGGCGGGGTCGAAGGGGCGGTCGAGGCAGAGCCGGAGCACCTGGGTCAGGTTGTTGTAGAGGCGCGCGGCCGGGATCAGGATCTCCGCGTCGGGGGCTTGCAGGACGCTCGCTTGGGCCAGCTTCTCCAGGCCGGCGGCGGTGTTCTGATCGAGCACGTGCGGGTGCGCGTGCGCGCTGACGATCTGCAGGAACTGCGTCACGAACTCCAGGTCGACGAGGCCACCGCGCGCCTGCTTCAGGTCCCAGATATCGTCGGTTCCCTTCTCCTTCTCGATCTTGGCGCGCATCTCGCGCACGTCCTCGGCCACCTTGGCGCGCTCCCGCGGCTGCGACAGCACGTGCCGGATGGTCTCCTCGATGTCGCGCCTCAGGGTCTCCGGTCCGGAGATCACCCGGGCGCGGGTGAGCGCCAGATGCTCCCAGGTCCAGGCCTTGTTGTGCTGATAGTCCACGAAGCTCTCGAGCCGCGTGGCCACGGGCCCCGAGTGTCCCGACGGCCTTAGGCGCATGTCGACCTCGTAGATCGTCCCCTCCGCCGTCGGCGCCGAGAGCGCGCTGATCAGCCGCTGGGTGAAGCG
>JAKSBI010000286.1 GCA_022361215.1 Hyphomicrobiales bacterium
CCGGGCCCGTGGTCCAGGACGATCATGTCGTCCCCAATCTCCACCACATAGCCGGAGCTCTGCCGCTTCAGCGACGGCGCCGGCGTTCCGGTTCCAAGCAAGGTGACTTTCATGCGGCGGTCCTGGCTCTCGTGACGACGCGGAGCGTTATGCCATTTCGGCGTGCGAGAGTCGCCGCTCTTCCGGGTACGTGCTGATCCGGGGCACTCGCCCCTCGCCGAGCGCCGCCTGCAGCCCCTCCCAATAGGCCGTCGTCATCAGGTCCCCATGGAGCGCACGGAAGTGGCGGCGTAGCGCCCGGTCATCGATCCTCAGACCCGCCTCGATCTCCTCCGGCAGGAAGATGACGCCGTCCTCGAAGACCCAGTCGGGCACGTCCTCCTCGCCGTCGTAGCGGCCGGTGTTGGTGCGGATCTTGACCTCGGTCAGCGGCTCCAGCGCGTCGTAATCGAAGAGATAGACCTTGAGGATCTTGCTGACCCCGTAGTTCCGCCCGTCCAGGTCCTTGTTGAAGATGTTGGCGGCGGCGTTGTTCTTGATGCAGTAGCCGAGATTGGCAACGGCCGTGGCGGCGTCCTCCGGCGAGGCCGTCTCCAGGAACACCGGCAGCGGCATCACCTTGAGCTGCACGATCAGGTTCTTGAAGATCACACGGCCCGCCTGCAGCGCGACAGTGCCGGCTGCATTGGCCAAGAGATCGTCGAGGACGTCGGCCGCGAACCAGTCCTGCGGCAGCTCCACATTGTGGAAGATGATGTTGTCGAGCATGCTGCCCGTGCGGTTGATCTCGTGCACGCGCCCGTACTTCCGAAGCACCGCCTCGACGCCGTCGAACGTGTCCCACTTGTAGCTCTCCGTGGGCGTGTCCCGGATGACCTTGAGCACGAAGGACGACGAGGGCGCCGAGAAGGCGATAGCCACGCTGCCGCGGAAGCCCACGGGCGTTTCCAGAACCTCGCCCGAGCGTTGAAGCTCGCCCTCCAGCTCCTGCATCACCGCCACCTTGCCCACATGGTTGAAGCCGATGGTGGAGTAGTGCAGCCCGAGCGGCCGCTTCGGCATGATGGCGCGCAGGAAGGCCGTCAGCTCGTGATAGTGCGCGCTGGTGACGTGGAAGTTGGCCAGCGTCGAGGAGAAGATGAACTGCAGCTCGTCGCTTTCGAGCAGCACGGCGTCCACATAGATGCCCTCCCCTTCGTTGAGGAGCGCGATGGCGATGGGCATGTATCCGCCCTCGCCCTGCAGGATCCGGCCGATGACGTAGGCGCCGCGGTTCCGGTAGAAGCCCGCGTCGATCATCTGGATCGTGTGCTCGGCGGTTGCGCCGCCGCGTCCGGCGAGCGCTGCGGAGATGCGCGCGGCCACCCGTTCCGCGTCGCCGGCCAAGTCCCGATAGCCCTCGGCGAAGCCCGGCAGGCTCAGGATCTCCTCGACCAGGGCCGGCGAGACCTCAGGCCCGCAGGGAAACTCCCGATAGACCTGGGACGAGGGGCTCGCCCGCTTCTCCTTGGCCTCGTCGTAGGAGTAGGCCACCGGCCGCCACTGGTCCTGATAGACCATGCGCCGGGTGGAGTGCACGAAGGCGAAGGCGAGATCGGCGTGGTACCAGCCGTCGATCAGCGACAGGTAATGCCGCTCGACCTCCTTCCAGAAGGCGTCCTTGCCCTGCACCTCCGGGCAGAAGAACTGAAGCAGCGGCGCCAGTTTGGTGACGCTGGTGCTGTAAGTGGAGAGCCGTTCCTGGCTCAGCTCGAGCGACGTCTGCCAGGCCCGCTGCTCGAACGCCCTCTTGGCAAGACGCGGTATGGCGCGCGAGCGGGCGTAGTAGTCCTGGAAGACGTCCAGGATCAGCCTGGCGACGATCTCGATGCGCTCCGCCTCGTCGCTCGCGTGCTCCAGCTCCGACAGGCCCGCATATTTGATCGCCTCCACATGCAGGTTGTCCGGCAGCTTGGACGAGGGGTCGAAAGTTTCCGCGGGCATCGCGTTCGGGCCATTGGCGTCTGCAAAGATCGTAAGACCCTAAAGCATGTCTCCCGAAAGTGGATACCGGTTTCGGGACAAAAGACATGCTTCAACAAAGAACGAGAGCAATGGCGCGAATCAGAATGATCGCGA
>JAKSBI010000856.1 GCA_022361215.1 Hyphomicrobiales bacterium
GCCCCGGATTGGCGCGCCAGACGGCCAAGTTGAGCGCCGCCGCATAGGTGACCCAGAGGACGTAGGGCACGAACAGCGCCGCCGCCAGCTCGGACACGGGCCAGGCCAGAACGATGAAGGCGACGATGGTAAGCCAGAGCAACAGCACATCGCCGAAGGCGAGATCCATGCGCCTCAGCCCGAAGAACAGCCAGGACCAGGCGGCGTTGAGCGCAAGCTGACCGAACCAGACCGCCGTCGCAGCCGCGCCGCCCTGTGCCGACCAGACCAGCCAGCCGGCCACGGCCATGGCGATATAGAGCACCGTCCAGGCCGGTCCGAACAGCCAGTTGGGCGGGGTCCAGGCGGGCTTCGCCAAGCTCTCGTACCAGGCCCCCGGCCGGAACAGCACGCCGGTTGCGGCCGCTCCGGCGCAGAACGCCAGGAACATCAGCAGCGTCCAGAATGACCCTGCTCCAAGTGCATCCATCGAAAACCGCCTTCAGGTTGAGAGGGTCGGCACACGTAATACAGGCTCAGGCACGGATCGGATCACGCCGCGGACTTCGCCAGGGGCGCGCGCGCCATCTTGGGCGATGCGGGCGTATTGAAAGGGGCGTCGGCTCGGGCTGCTGTTCACGCACCATCGGAGCGGACGAGAACCGCGATGAAAAAGCCGTCGGTGCCGTGACGGGCGGGCGTCAGCAGCAGCGTGTCGTCGGCGCCGTCCGCCGAGGCCGGCGGCTCCGTTGCCATGGCCTCGGCCCAGGCCTCGCGGTAGGGCAGCAGCTCGAAATCGGGGTGGCGCTCCTGAAAGGAGCTGACCTGCGCGCCGTTCTCCTGCGGCAGCACGGAGCAGGTGATATAGACCAGCCGGCCGCCGGGCCGCACCAGCGGCGCGCCGAGGTCCAGCACCCTCCGCTGCTCCGCGTTACGGGTCTCGATGTTCTGCGGCCTGAGCCGCCATTTGGCGTCGGGCCGGCGTCGCCAGACGCCCGAGCCCGAGCAGGGCGCGTCGATCACGACCACGTCCATGCGCCCGGCCAGCGCGTCGAGCGCACCGGTCTCCCCCGGCGGCAGCACCTGGGCGTTGCGTACGCCGGCGCGCCGCAGCCGGTCGAAGATCGGCCTCAGCCGCATACGGTCCGCGTCATAGGCATGGATCTGGCCGGTGTTTTCCATCCGGGCGGCCAGCGCCAGGGTCTTGCCGCCCGCGCCCGCGCAGAGATCCGCCACCTGCCGACGCGGGCCGGCGCCGGTCATCAGCGCCGCGATCTGCGAGCCCTCGTCCTGCACCTCGAACCAGCCCTTGCCGTGACCGGCCTCGGCCTCCAGATGCGGCGACTTGCCGGGCCCCGCC
>JAKSBI010000513.1 GCA_022361215.1 Hyphomicrobiales bacterium
CAAGACCGTCGACGGCCAGGGCCAGGCCATCGACGGCCTGAAGCAGATCTGCTGAGACGGCGCCGCGATGAAACCGAGACTGTGATCACCCATGCCCATTCACGAGAAATCGCTGATCCGCCCGGAGAACCTGAAGACCCATGAGACGCTGGAGATCGACGGCGTCGACGTCTCGGGCCACTGGTCGACCTTCATCGAGCCGCGCGTGGTCACCGACTACAACGAACAGCTCGAGGACGAGATCGCGGCGCTGCCCGGCGGCGACAAGATCCACCGCTGCTGGCAATGCGGCTCCTGCACCAACTCCTGCACGGTCAACGCCATCGAGCCGCGCTTCAACCCGCGCTACTGGATCTACCTGATCCGCATGGGCATGGAGTCGGAGCTGCTGCGCGACAAGGACATCATCTGGATGTGCGTCTCGTGCAACAAATGCACCTATGCCTGCCCGCGCGACGTGGAGCCCGAAGGCGTCATGAAGGCGACCTCCCACTGGCTGGAGCTGAAGGGCTACACGCCGAAGTCGCCCTCCATGCATTTCGACGAGGTCTTCGCGGACCAGGTGATCAAGCGCGGCAAGATCGAGGAAGGCTCCATCATCCGCCAGTTCTTCGCCCGCACCGGCCAGCCGCTGATGCAGGACTGGCTGATCGCCATGGCGCGCGGGCTCCTGATGAAGCTGCCGGTGAAGCTGCTGATCGCCATGGGGCTCGCCAACGTCTTCAAGCCGCGCACCCGCGGCTGGGACAAGGCGCGGCGCGCCATCGAGGACTATGTCGAGGAAAAGGAAGCCGAGCACCGCAAGGCGCTCCGGCTCGACGAGATGCCGAAGGCCGAGGCGGCCGAGTAACGGAAAGGACCGGGACAGATGTCCGAGCCGAAGACGCACAAACGGGTCGCCTACTATCCGGGCTGCGCGCTCGAGGGCACCGGCCATGCCTACAACCGCTCCACCAAGGCGGTGGGCAAGGCGCTGGGGCTGGAGCTCGACGAGGTGAAGAACTGGAACTGCTGCGGGGCGATGGAGGTCAAGAACATCGACCCCAAGATCCAGACCTATCTCTCGGCGCGGGTGCTCTCCATCGCCGCCAAGGAGATGGGCCACGACGTGGTCATGGCGCCCTGCAACGGCTGCTATCATAACCTGAAGAAGGCCGAGTACGACCTGGCCAACGACGCGGACTCCCGCGAGGTGGTGGACCGCCTGTCGCAGAAGGCCGGTCATCAGACCTACGAGGCGGGCGGCGCCGAGACCATCCACGCGCTGGACTGGATCAAGGACGCCATCGGCGAGGACGGCATCAAGGCGCGGGTCAAGAACTCCCTGAACGGCCTGAAGGTCGCCAACTACTACGGCTGCATGTATACGCGCCCGCGCCACATCTTCCCGGAGAAGGACAAGGGCGAGGGAAGCGAGTCCACCGCCGAGCCGCATTTCATGGACGACATCCTGGCGGCGGCGGGCGCGGAGAATGTGGACTTCCCGCTGAAGACCGCCTGCTGCGGCGGGGCGCACACGCTCTCGGACTCCGACACCTCGACCAAGCTCGTGCTCAACATCCTGCGCGCGGCCGAGGCCGCCGGCGCCGACGTCATCGCCACGGAATGCCCGACCTGCCATTCGGGCCTGGAGATGCATCAGATCCGCGCCGAGAAGCGCTACGGCGAGGCCACAAGCGTGAAAATCATGTACTTCACGCAGCTTCTCGGAATTGCGCTCGGCCTCAGCCCGCGCAAGGTCGGCGTGCATGAGAATGTCTCGGACTCGCGCGACCTGATCCGGGAGAAGATCCTGGCATGACGGCACCCCGCCCCTTCGCCGAGATCGAGGCGCGCATGCACCGGCTCGCCGTGGCGCCGGACGCCCTGCCCGCGGTCACCGAGCTTGTCGGCCTCGGCGAGGAGGTGCTGGAGCATTGGATCGCGGCGCGCGGCGAGACGCCGACGGACAGCCGCCGGGAGGGCTTCCGCCTGCTGGCCCTGCACCGCCAGGGCTGCAAGGGCGAGCCCTCGTTCAACGCCTGCCGCGAGACCTGCCGCGAGCTGGCCTATTACTACAATCTGATCGCGACGCGACCGGCCGACGCCGAGACATCGCGTCACTTGCACATGGCGAGCCTGGTGGCCAAGCATCTCTGCCTGTTCGTTTCGGGTAAGATGCAGGTGGCGGAGCTCGGCGAGTTCTGCTGCTCGTCGCGGCCGCTGCGGGCCAACGGAGGATAAGGGGGAAGACGCAATGCCAGA
>JAKSBI010000260.1 GCA_022361215.1 Hyphomicrobiales bacterium
GATCCCGAAGACCCTCGCCGCCTGCCGCGAGGCGCTTACCAAGGCGCTTCGCGATCTCGACTTCAAGCGCATCGACCCGGCGGCCTTCGCGGCCTGCGAGGACATCTCCATCGACTATGCGCTCATGGAGCAGACGGCGGCGGCCGCCGTGCTGCCGGTGAGCTTCCCATGGTCGGACCTGGGGTCGTGGGATGCCGTCTGGAAACAGGGCGCGCACGACGAGGCCGGCAATAGCACGCGTGGCGATGTCGCACTGCTCGACTGCAGCGGCTCGCTCTTCCACGGCTCGCGGCGGCTCATCTCCGGCATCGGCTTGAAGGACATCGTGGTGGTCGACGCGGACGATGCCATCCTGGTGCTCGACCGCCGCAAATCCCAGGACGTCAAGCAGCTTGTCGCCCGCTTGAAGCGGAGCAACAAGCCCGAGGCCACCACGCCCCATCGCGTGCACCGGCCCTGGGGCTGGTACCAGCCCATCGACGTCGGCGCGCGCCATCAGGTCAAGATCCTGACCATCAAGCCGCAGGCGCGGCTCTCGCTGCAAAGCCACCACCACCGAGCCGAGCACTGGGTGCTGGTCAAGGGCACGGTGCGCGTCACCATCGACGACACCGAGCAGGTGCTGACCGAGAACGAGTCCATCTACGTGCCCCTGGGCGCCAAGCACCGCCTCGAGAACCCCGGCAAGATCCCCGCCCAGATCATCGAGGTGCAGACCGGCTCCTATCTCGGCGAGGACGACATCGTGCGCTACGAGGACGTCTACGGGCGGCTGCCCGAAGGCTCGGGCGATACGCCATAGGCACACAGCGCCCCCGAGAGAAGCCTAGTCGGTCGGAGCGACGTCGATCCTCGTGAAAGCGCTATTAGAGCGTATCGAGCTCGGCTCTGGCGATACCGCTGAGCGCTTCGTCTCGCGAGGACCGCGCATCTTTCTAGCAAACAAGCTGCTCAGCGCGCCCCATGCGCCAGCCGGGCCATCCCCCCGATAGCCGCTCGCTGGCCCTCGGCGCCCGATCCGCGCTATGTCGACCGTTGGCCGTACCGACCGGCCTCACAACGACCAAGCAACGGAGGGAACCCCAATGGCGCGTCCGAACATCCTCGTGATCCAGGCGGATCAGCTCGCCGGCCCGGCCCTGCCCATGTACGGCAACGCCATCGTCCGGACGCCCCATCTGAGCCGCATGGCCGACACCGGCGTCACCTTCCGGAACGCCTATTGCAACAATCCGGTGTGCGGGCCGTCGCGCGGCTCGATGATGACAGGGCAGATGTCCTCCACCATCGGCAGCTACGACAATGCGGGCGAATATCTCTCCTCCCACCCGACCTTCGCGCACTATCTGCGCTATCTCGGCTACCGCACCTGCCTCAGCGGCAAGATGCATTTCGTCGGCGCCGACCAGCTCCACGGCTTCGAGGAGCGCGTCACCACCGACATCTACCCCTCGGACTACGGCTGGACGCCGGACTGGACCCAGCAGGAGGAGCCCTACTCGCCGTCCCGCATGAACATGACCAACATCACCCAGGCGGGGGTCTGCAACCGCGGCCTGCAGATCGATTACGACGAGGAGGTCTGCTACCAGACCGTGCAGAAGCTCTACGACTACGCCCGCGACACGGACGACCGGCCCTTCCTGCTGCTGGCCTCCTTCACGCACCCGCACAACCCGTTCGTGACGCAGCAGGAATACTGGGACCTCTACGACCACGACACCATCAACATGCCGTCCGTCCCGCACATCCCCGTCGAGGAGCGGGACCCGTGGTCGCAGCGCTACTACTACACGATCCGCCAGGACGAGCACGAGGTCACCGACGCCCACATCCGCAACTCACGGCACGCCTATTACGGCATGATCTCCTATCTGGACGCGCTGGTCGGCCGCATCCTTGAGGCGCTGGAGCAATGCGGCCTCACGGACACCACCTACGTGTTCTTCATCTCCGACCACGGCGAGATGCTCGGCGAGCGCGGCATGTGGTTCAAGTTCAACACCTTCGAGTGGTCCGTGCGCGTGCCGCTGATCGTGACGGGCCCCGGCGTCACCAAGGGCCGCTCGGAGACCAAGGGCGTTTCGCTCCTCGACCTGCTGCCCACCTTCCTGGACA
>JAKSBI010000464.1 GCA_022361215.1 Hyphomicrobiales bacterium
CCGTGTGCTGGCCGCGGGAGTTGAGGATCCGCACCTTTCGGCCCACGGGCACGCGCACCAGCGCCGGCTTGAACCGGAACATCATGAAGACGTCGCCGGCCCGCGGGTCGGTGACCTGGTCGACGACGATCGGCGCCTCTTCGGCCCCAGGCTCGCCCGCCGCCGGCGCCAGGCAGAGCGGCAGCGCAAGGGCCAGCCCCACGGCCCATCCGGCGGCGCGGCAGCGCGTTCCTCTCAAGACGGTTGCCCTAACGGTCGATCCCAAGCGCATGGCGTGCCTCATCCGGTTGACGGTCGCGATGCGCGCAGGCGCCGGGCGACCGGACGAGGGCATGGCAGATCCGCGCGTCTGGCGGATGCCGCCATATCCTCCACCGATCGACCGGGCTCAAAGCCGCGGCATCGGATCCTGCAGGCTTTCCACTGCCGACAGACAGGCGCAACCGGGACGATAGCTGCGTGGCCGTCAACGGGCGGAAGCCATGTCAGGCTTGGAACAAATAGAGGCACTTCGAGTCGTGATATTTGACCCAGATCAAGCGTGCCGCAAGAACCCCGGCGTTCGCCCCATGCGTCGGGGGCTTACAATCGGCCGCGTGCACGGTCCGGGATACGCTGGGTTGCGGCAAACCTCACGCCCCCTGGTCGCCGGGCCGACGCCCGATTGTCGAATGTTTGCAGACAGCTCCCCCCGCCGGCCGTCCGCCGCCTCGCTTTGGAAGCGACCGGTTTGCGGGATTGTTGACACTACTGGTCTGATTGCCTACCCAAATACGGTATTCATATAAATCTCGGAGGCGATTACCATCGTCACTGTGCCAAATTCTGAGCAAAGTGTATGCTATCCGGTGGCAAGTGACGACTTTCAATCGGCAGAGAGCGACGATGCAGCAAACGGACCAAGAGCTGGCCGCGGTCGAGGAACCGGAGGCGTCGGACGCCATCCGCGGGGCGGCGATCGGCGGCGTGGAGGACATTCGCCGCTACATCGAGGATCGGATCCTGGACGGAACGCTCGCCGGCGGTGCGCGGCTCAAGGAGCTGCCGCTGGCGGATCGCCTGGGCGTGAGCCGCGGCATCATCCGCGAGGCGGTGCGCCTGCTGGAGCAGGCCGGGCTGGTGACGGTGGTCCACAACCACGGGGTCTTCATCCGCCAGCTCTCACTCGAGGAGGTGCTGGACCTCTACGACGTGCGCGCCGGGCTGGCGCGGTCCGTCGGGCGGCTGGTGGCGACGCGCATCACCAAGGACGAGCTCGACGAGCTGAACGGCCTGTTCGACCGGATGGAGGAGGCGCGCACCGCCCTCGACGCCGACCGCTACGAGACGCATCACCTGGAGTTTCACGAGCGGCTGCTGGCCTATACCCGCAACCCCCTGCTGATCTCGCTGCATGAACAGATCGAGAAACAGATGCGCCTGTTCCTCTGCCGCAGCGTCGTCAGCCTGGCCCGCCTGCGGCACTCGAACCGCTATCACCGCCTCGTTCTGGACGCCATCGTGGAGGGCGATCCCGAGGCGGCCGCCGAGGCGCTCGAGAAAGACATCCTGCATGGCCGCGAGCGGGTCCTCGACAGCATCAACCGCGATCCGGGGTAAGGGGGAACGGTCGTACCCACCCCGCTCGCCGGTTAGCCCACCGGTTGCAGCGCCTCCTCCGGAAACGGCACGCCGGCCTGCGCGCCCGCCTCGCGCAGGCTCGCCAGGATCTCCGCGCTGAGCGGAATGCCGTCCCGCACCCGCTCCGCCTCCAGGCGCGCCTCGATCTCGCCGGGCATCAGCACCTCGTCGTGGCCGGCCGCGGGCGGGCAGGCCTTCAGGGACTCGACCAGCTCGTCCATCTTCGCCCGGAAGCTCTCGGCCGGCATGAAGCGCGCCACGTCGATGGCCAGGAAGAACTGGCCGAGATTGGGAACGTCGGTGAGGTTCCGGTAGAAATCGGGAAGCTGATGGGTGATGTTGGCGCCCGCCAGCACCGCCGCCAGGATCTCGACGAACACCGCGATGCCCGACCCTTTCGGGCCGCCGAAGGTCAGCACGGCGCCCTCCAGGGCCGCGGCGGCGTCGGTGGTCGGGCGGCCGTGCTTGTCGAGCGCCCACCCTTCCGGAATCGGCTCGTTGGCCTGCGCGGCCGCAATGATCTTGCCCCGTGCGACGACGCTCGACGACATGTCGAGCACCAGCGCGGGATGGGCGCCCGCGGGCGCGGCGATGGCGAACGGGTTGGTGCCGATGAACGGGGCGCCGCCGCCGAACGGCGCAGTCGTGGGGGGCGCGTTGCTGCAGGAGATGGCGATGTAGCCGCGCTCGACCGCGCGCTGCGTATAATAGGACGCGATCCCGTAATGGTTGCTGTGCACGGCGGAGACGACGCCGATGCCGGCGCTCTGCGCCAGGGCCATGGCCTCGTCGATGGCGCGCGTTCCGACCACCGCCCCCATGCCGTTGTCGCCGTCGACGCGCGCCGCCGAGGCGCTCAGCCGCGTCACCTCGATGTTCGGCGTCGCATTGAAGAGCCCGCGCCGCAGGCGCTCGGCATAGATCGGGATGCGTATGACGCCATGGGAGTAGACGCCTCTGAGGTCGGCGCCGACCAGGCAGTCGGCCACGATCCCGGCGTCTTCGGCCGCCAGCCCGAGGGTTGCGAACACGTCGGCGGTAAACGATCTCAGATCCTCGAGACCGATGCGCATCGGCCCCTGTTCGGCTGTGCTATCCGGCATGAGCCTGTTCCACCATTCCCCTACAGAATGCCGTGGGCGCGCAGCGCGTCGTCCAGGCCGAGCAGCTCGACGGTGGTCTTGCCGGCCTTGAGCTGGGTGCGCAGCTCCTCTTCCTTGTCCTCGCGCGCATTGGCCTTCGCGAGCGTCTCTTCGGCCGCGCCGCGCGGAACGATGACGACGCCGTCGTCGTCGCCGACCACGATATCGCCCGGCGCGATGGGCACGTCGCCGACGACGATGGGCACGTTGATGTCACCGGGCAGGTTCTTGGTCGACCCCTTCATGCAGGTGCCGAGGGCGAAGACCGGAAACCCCATCTCGTGGCACTCCCGCGCATCCCTGACGCTGCCGTTGATGACGACGCCGGCAACGCCCTTGGCCATGGCCGCGGTCGTGAGAACGTCGCCCCAGGGGCCGGATTCCGTGAACCCCTTGAAATCGATGACCAGCACGTCGCCCGGCTCCGCCAGGGTCAGCGCATAATGCACCATCAGATTGTCGGCGGGCCGGCCGCCGATGGTCAGCGCCGGGCCGCACAGCCTCATGCCCGGGTAGATCGGCTTGAGGGCGCTCGGCAGCGCGCCTTTCTGCCCCATGGCTTCATGGAACGTCGCCGTGCCCAATTTGGAAAACGAGTCGACGAGGCCGGCATCGGGCCG
>JAKSBI010000628.1 GCA_022361215.1 Hyphomicrobiales bacterium
AGTTGCAATAATCTAAAATGACTATCAGAGTTATCTTTGGTCTGACCGGTCGTCGAGGCGATCGGGTCCGGCCATCCGCCGGTGGCGTCTCGGCTGCGGGTGAAATCGAGGTCGCGCCCTTGGCACGGGCGCAAGCTGCCGGCGGGCTAGAGAAGCCGGTCGGCGTGGTGGCGAACCAGTAGCTCGTCTATCGCGGCGGTGGAGCCGAGGCCGCGGTGACGGCCGTCGATACGCGCGCGGCTCTGGGCTGGCGCGAGGGCAGGATCGTCATCGACGAGATGCCCTTCGGCAGGGCCATCGCGGAGCTGGACCGCTATTGGCCGGGCCGCATCGTCGTCGCTTCGAGGCGCCGATTGACCGCGCCGGTCAGCGGCGTGTTTTCGCCGGCGCGCCTTGGCAGCGCCCTCGGCGCCCTCGCCGCCACCCAAGGGCTGAAGGTCCAGTACCTCACCCTCTACCTGGTCATCCTGTACTGACCTCCGAAGGTTTTTCGCGCCCCGAGCTTGTCTGAGGCGCCGCCCCACTCGTCTTGGTCGGGGGTGTGCGTCGAAGCCACGGCCCGAAACCAGGGGATACCCAAAGCATATTGGGGTCCCCGATGCACGGGGGAGGAGGCCGGGCTCTCGGCCTTCGTCGAGATCCGCGAAGGCGACGCGCTCGAGACCCTGCGCGAGTTGGACGGGCCCATCGACCTGCTCCTCAACGACGGCTTTCCCATGCTTGCGCTGGACATCGTCAAGCTGCTCGCGCCCCGCATGCGCCCGGGCGCCGTGGTCATAACCGACAATGTCAGGACCTTTCCGGGGAACTATGCCGACTACATGGCCTATATGCGTTCGCCCGAAAGCGGCTTCTGCACCACGCTGCTACCCTACAAGTCGGGCACCGGGTTCTCGGTCAGATGCGCCGGCGAGGGGGCCTAGAGCATGTCGCGATCATTCTGATTCGCGCCATTGCTCTAGTTCTTTGTTGAAGCATGTCTTTTTTCCCGAAACCGGTATCCACTTTCGGGAGACATGCTTTAGGG
>JAKSBI010000221.1 GCA_022361215.1 Hyphomicrobiales bacterium
AGGGGCGGCCGGGCGCGGGAAGACCTGTTCGCGTTCCTGGAGAAGGTGCGCTCGCCGACGACCCGCCGGGTGGTCGCGCCCGACGATCGTTCGGCCCTCGTGACGGGCAATTTCCCGGGCATCCCGGCGGCCGAGCTGGTCGCCGTCATCGACAGGATCGACCGCAAGCTCGATGAGCTGCGGGAGCGCAACCCGTCCGTGACGTTCTCTTTGACGGGCCTGACCCCGGTTTCGGCCAAGGCCAGCACCGAGATGATCCAGCAGCTCAATCGGAGCCTGCTGATCGCCGTCTGCGCGATCATCTTGCTGATCGGCTTGGCCATGCGTTCGGTCTGGGCCGGTCTCGTCAGCATCCTGCCGAACCTGTTGCCGATCACGCTTGTCGGCGCCGCTCTCTATCTCTTCGACAAGGGCTTGCAGTTCACCAGCGTGGTGGCCTTCACCATCGGCTTCGGCATGGCCGTCGACAGCACGATCCACGTTCTGAACCGCTACCGCCTAGAGAAGGCCGAGGACGCCGACTCAGCCAGCGCGATGGAGAAGACGATCGCCGCCATCGGCCCCGTGCTGATCGTCAGCACCATGGTCCTGGCCGCGGGCGTCGGCGGGACCATGCTCAGCGAGTTGCCGATGGTGCGGCTCTATGGCGAGGTCATCGTCGTGCTGCTCACGACGGCATTGGCCGGCGCTCTGCTGCTACTGCCGTCCATCATCCGCATCGTCGACCGCTGGCGGCGGAAGGAGACGGGCGGTCGCAGCTCCGAAGAGGATTTGTCGCGCCGCACGGCCTCAGCGGACTGAGCGCGTCCTACTCGGCGGCCTGCGGCGCCTTGGCGCCCCCCCGCCGGTCGAAGAGCTGCTTGAGGAACTGCCCGGTGTAGCTCTTGCGCGACTTGGCGACGGTCTCGGGCGTGCCGGCCGCAACGATGCGGCCGCCGCCATCGCCGCCTTCGGGCCCCAGATCGACGATCCAGTCGGCGGTCTTTATGACCTCGAGATTGTGCTCGATGACCGCCACCGTGTTGCCCTGGTCGACGAGCTCGTGCAGCACGTCCAGCAGCTTGGCGACGTCGTGGAAATGCAGCCCCGTGGTCGGCTCGTCCAGGATATAGAGCGTGCGGCCCGTGGCGCGGCGGGAGAGCTCCTTGGAGAGCTTGACGCGCTGCGCCTCGCCGCCCGACAGCGTCGTGGCCTGCTGGCCCACCTTGATGTAGCCGAGGCCGACGCGCTTCAGCGTCTCCAGCTTGTCGCGCACCGCCGGCACCGCCTTGAAGAACTCGGCGGCCTCTTCCACCGTCATGTCGAGGATGTCGGCGATGGACTTGCCCTTGAACTTGATCTCCAGCGTCTCGCGGTTGTAGCGCTGGCCCTTGCAGACGTCGCAGGTCACGTAGACGTCGGGCAGGAAGTGCATTTCGATCTTGATGAGGCCGTCGCCCTGACAGGCCTCGCAGCGCCCGCCCTTGACGTTGAACGAGAAGCGGCCGGGCTTGTAGCCGCGGGCGCGGGCTTCGGGCAGCTCGGCGAACCACTCGCGGATGGGTGTGAAGGCGCCGGTATAGGTGGCCGGGTTCGAGCGCGGCGTGCGGCCGATCGGCGACTGGTCGATGTCGATGATCTTGTCCAGATGCTCCAGCCCCTCGATCGCGTCGTGATCGCCGGGCTGTTCGCGGGCGCCGTTGAGCCGGCGCGCCACGGCCTTGTAAAGGGTCTCGATCAGCAGCGTCGACTTGCCGCCGCCGGAGACACCAGTGATGCAGGTCAGGAGTCCCAGTGGAATATCCGCCGTGACGTCCTGCAGATTGTTCGCCCGCGCCCCGATGACCTTCAGCCGGCGCTCCTTCGACGCCTTGCGGCGGCTGGCCGGCACCTGGACCTGTTTGAAGCCGGTCAGATACTGCCCGGTCAGGCTCTCGGGCGCCGCCATGATGGCCTCCGGCGGGCCGTCCACGACGATCTCGCCGCCATGGATGCCGGCGCCGGGCCCGATATCGACCACATGGTCGGCAGTCAGGATCGCTTCCTCGTCGTGCTCGACGACGATCACCGTGTTGCCCAGGTCGCGCAGATGCTTGAGCGTCTCCAGCAGGCGCGCATTGTCGCGCTGATGCAGGCCGATGGAGGGCTCGTCCAGCACATAGAGCACGCCCGTCAGGCCCGAGCCGATCTGGGAGGCCAGGCGGATGCGCTGGGATTCGCCGCCGGACAGCGTCCGCGACGACCGCGACAGGGTCAGGTATTCCAGGCCCACGTCGTTCAGGAACTTCAGCCGCTCGCGGATCTCCTTCAGGATGCGCAGCGCGATCTCGGCCTGCTTCTCCGTGAGGTGATCGGGCAGGTCCGCGAACCATTGCACGGCCTCGCGGATCGACATGCGCGCCACTTCGCTGATGTGCAGCCCCGCAAGCTTGACCGCCAGCGCCTGGGGCTTCAGCCGATAGCCGTCGCAGGCCGCGCAGGGGTGGTCCGACTGATAGCGCGACAGCTCGTCCCGTACCCAGGCCGAGTCCGTCTCGTGCCAGCGCCGCTCGATGTTCCGTACGACGCCCTCGAAGGTCTTCGAGGTCTTGTAGCTGCGCACGCCGTCGTCGTAGACGAAGGTGATCTCCTCGTCGCCGGAGCCGAACAGGATCACCTGCCGGACATCCTCGGGAAGCTCGCGCCAGGGCGTCTTCATGGAGACCTTGTGGTGCGTCGCGATGGCTTCGAGCGTCTGAGCGTAATAGGGCGATGTGTTGCCGGTGCGCGCCCAGGGCGCGATAGCGCCGGCGGCGAGGCTGCGACCGGCGTCCGGCACCACCAGGTCCGGCTCGAAGCGCAGCTCGGTGCCCAGTCCGTCGCAGGCCGGGCAGGCGCCGAAGGGATTGTTGAAGGAGAACAGCCGCGGCTCGATCTCGTCGATGGTGAAACCGGAGACCGGGCAGGCGAAGCGCGCCGAGAAGATCAGGCGCTCGGCCTCGCCCTTCTTGGTCTTGGCGTCGGCCAGCTCGGCGATGGCGATGCCGTCGGCGAGCTGCAGCGCCGTCTCCAAGGAGTCTGCCAAGCGGCTGGCAATGTCGGGGCGCACCACGATCCGGTCCACGACCACGTCGATGTCGTGCTTGTACTTCTTGTCCAGCGCCGGCGCCTCGCCGATCTCGTAGAAGGCGCCGTCCACCTTGACGCGCTGGAAGCCGCGCTTCATCAGGTCGGCGAACTCCTTGCGGTACTCGCCCTTGCGGCCGCGCACGATCGGCGCCAGCAGATAGAGCCGCGTGCCTTCTTCCAGCTCGAGCACCCGGTCGACCATCTGGCTGACCGTCTGGCTCTCGATCGGCAGGCCGGTGGCCGGTGAGTGCGGGACGCCGACGCGGGCAAAGAGCAGCCGCATGTAGTCGTAGATCTCGGTCACCGTGCCGACGGTGGAGCGCGGGTTGCGCGATGTGGTCTTCTGCTCGATGGAGATGGCCGGCGACAGCCCCTCGATGTGATCCACATCGGGCTTCTGCATCATCTCCAGGAACTGTCGTGCGTAGGCCGAGAGCGATTCCACATAGCGGCGCTGGCCCTCGGCATAGATCGTGTCGAAGGCGAGCGACGACTTTCCCGAGCCCGAGAGGCCGGTGATGACGACCAGCTTCTCGCGCGGCAGCTCAAGATCCACGTTCTTCAGATTGTGCTCCCGCGCGCCGCGCACGGAGATGGTTTGCGCTGTCATCTGGATCGTGTCTCGCCTTGGCCGAGTAGGCTTATATCGCCGTCACTGGCCGCACAAGATGACATACGCAGGCTGCCCACAGCTAGATCCTGTCGGCCAGGCGCAGATCGGGAAAGGGGAGGGGCGGCGGGCCTTAGAACAGACGGTAGCCGGTGGTCACCATCACCACGAGCCAGACATAGACGATGACCGTGGGGTAAAACGTGATCCCGAAACCGAAGGCCCTGAGCAGCGGATTGGTGTGGTAGCCGATCCAGAACAGGATGCGGCCCAACAGCCAGAGCACGGTCAGGCTGACCAGCGTGCCGGCGTTGTCGGCGGGCGCATAGAACATCAGTCCGAGCTGGCCGACAAAATAGAGGACGAACTGCTCCGCGGTGTTCAGGATGAAGCGCGAGTTGATGTCCAGGGCCGAGTGCGGGCGCACTTTGTGGCCGATCATCATCTCCGGATCGAGCCGCTGGGCGGCCACGATGGCGATGGCGACGAGCATCGGGATGGCCGCGAAGACCGCGTTATGGATGACCAGCCGAAGCTTGTCTTCCAGCGTGACCCAGGACTCGGGCTGCCAGGTCACGAACAGCTTCGTGGCAGTGAACCAGACCGCGGAGAAGATCCAATTGGACACCAGAGCGACCACGAACGGCCACTGTTCGGCCGAAAAGCCGAATGGCGCGCGTGCGGCCGGCCGCTTCCGCGCAGACGCGCGGCCGTCCATGTCGGCCTTCTCGCTGGTTTTCGCCAGAACCGGTTTTTGCATAGTGCCCGTCGCCAGGGATGGAGGCCAAACCGCTGCTCCACCCATCGGCGTGCTCTTACGAAAAGTTGGCCAGTTTGGCTATCCTTTTTAAGATCAAATCTGGGTGCCGATGGCAATGGCACGCTAGGCGTTGCAAATTCGCGGCTTGCGCGTTATAAGAACAAAGAACGAACATTGTCGCCTCGAAACAGCTGTGGACAGTCGGTGGCGGCGCTGGCAGCGCCAAATCGTTCCGCGCTAGAGTGGCGCGATTCACCTCGATGGAGCCTGGGAGAAGGAAAAACGCATGGCGGGATCGGTCAACAAGGTCATTCTTATCGGGAATCTCGGCGCCGATCCCGAAATCCGGCATATGCAGGACGGACGGCCGGTCTGCAATCTGCGCGTGGCGACGACGGACAGCTGGCGCGACAAGGCCACGGGCGAGCGCCGCGAGCGCACCGAGTGGCACCGGGTGGTGATCTTCAGCGAGGGGCTCTGCCGCATCGCCGAGCAGTATCTGCGCAAGGGCTCCAAGGTCTATCTGGAAGGCCAGCTGCAGACGCGCAAATGGCAGGACCAGTCCGGCGAGGATCGCTACACCACCGAAGTGGTGCTGCAGGGGTTCGGCTCGCAGCTGACCATGCTGGACTCGCGGTCCGGCGGCATGGGCGAGGGGGGCCGGGACTACGGCGGCTCCTCGGACTCGGGCGGCGGCTTCGGCCGAAAGGGGCCGATGGACAACGATCCGGCACCGGCCTTCGAGAAAGAGCTCGACGACGAGATCCCTTTCTAACCGGCACCGCCGGTCGAGGGCTTGTTTTTCGCTGGCCCACCTGCCACTGAAGCTGCTTTGATGCGTCGTCTGCGGCGATTGATTCTGGCTGCGTTGCCCGCGTTTCTGGGTGTTTCGACAAACTACTGGTTCATGATCATGCGACCGGACTTGGGCTGAGTTCCGAGTCTCCTGGCATAGCGTTTGCTCCGTTCGGTCTCGCAACTTCCAGGATTGCAGGAGCGGAGCATACTCATGTTGCGTCGTATCAAGCCGATTTTCGGGAATCTTGCGCTGTTGGGGGGCTCGTTGCTGGCCTGCTTTGCGGCGCTGGAGTATGGGCTTTTCAAATACGTCCTCATTCCGGACGACGTGATCCATAATGTGACAATCAACAACGTCGTGCGGTATCGGCCGAACACCCGCGCCGTCTTTCGCGAGCCTGACGGGAGCCAAAACCTGATCACGGTAAACGCCGACGGCTGGAACTCCACCAAGCCGCGCTACAAGGTCGAGAAGACGCCGGGCGTGCTGCGCGTCGCCGTGGTGGGCGATTCCTATGTCCACGGCGCCTCGGTCGACGTGGACAAGAGCTTCGCGCATGTGATCGAGCAGCAGCTCAACGCCCGCGGCATTCGGGCCGAGGTCTATCGCTTCGGCGTCGACGGCGCCCCGCTCAGCCAGTATCTGCACATGCTCCGCAGGGAGGTGATCCGCTACAAGCCGGATGTCGTGCTGTTCCAGCTGATCCACAACGATTTCGACGAGAGCTACCGGTTCCTGTTCGGCCGCTACGCCTCCAGCTTCCTGAAGGTCAGGCCGAAGGAGAGCGGCGGCTTCACCGAGGTGGCACCCGAGGAGTTCGTGCCGGGCTTTGCCGACTTCGCGCGCGGCTTCCGCACCTTCCGCTACCTCTATTACGAGACCGAGCTACACACCAAGATCCGGCACATCGTGAACCGCGTCTGGTGGGGCGGCGAGGCCGTCGCCAGCACGAAGGAGATGATCTCCTCGGCGGTCGACATCCGCAACATCCAGGACCAGGACACGATCTGGGACGTCTCGCACTACGTGCTCCGCCAGATCAAGTACATGGCTACGGCCTACGACTTCAAGCCGGCCTTCGTCATGGATGGCGTGCGCGAGGCGGTCTATAGCGGCGAGGATCGCAAGACCTACGAGGTCGCGGAGCTGAACGAGATCGCCGCCGAGCTGACCGAGGAACTCGACCTGCCCTTCGTCGACATGCAGGACGTCTTCGCGGCCCACTACCGCAAGCACAAGACGCGCTTCGAGTTCACCTGGGACTGGCACTGGAACGAGCTGGCCAACCGCCTCGTGGGCGAGACGGCCGTGTCGCTTCTGCTGGACGATCCGCGCCTGCTGGGCACGAAGCAGCCGGCACGGGTGTCGGAAAACCGGCGCGCGACGATAACGCTGCCCTAGCCGTTCTTCAGCGCGGCGCGCCGCTCGACCGCCGCCGCTCGGTGGTGATCCTGCTGGGACTGGATCTCGATATAGAGCCGTTTCACCTCCGGAAAGCGGGCCTTGATGTCCCGCTCCAGGCGATGGATCGTCTCTTCCACATGTCCGGCCGACAGGTCGTCCCGGAAGTCCAGGCTGAGCGCCAGCAGCACGTCGTTCGGCGCCATGTGGAGCGTTCTGAGCTCGTTGACGTTGCGCACGCTGCCCACATGCCCGACGATCAGCGTCACGCCCTCGACCAGCTCCTTGCCGGCGGCCTCGCCGATCAGCAGCCCCTTGGTCTCGTAGGCGAGGAGCGCCGCCGTTCCCGCCAGGATGAGCCCGATCACCAGTGACGCGGCGCCGTCGGCCCAGATCACGCCGAAGGCGTCAGCGCAGAAGATGCCGATGGCCGCGACGAACAGGCCCAGCATGGCCGCGCTGTCCTCGAACAGCACCGTGAAGACCGTCGGGTCCTTAGAGCGGCGCACCGCCTCGAACAGCCCGAAATTGCCGCGGATCTTGCCGAACTCCTTGTAGGCGACCCACCAGGCCGCCGCCTCGAACACCATGGCCAGCGCCAGCACGATGTAGTTGATGTAGGGCGAGGTGATCGGGTGGGGGTGCAGCAGCTTTTGCACGCCTTCGTAGATCGACACGCCGGCGCCGAGGCCGAAGATCAGAATAGCCACCACGAAGCTCCAAAAATAGATCTCCGAGCCGTAGCCGAAGGGGTGCTTGGCATCGGCCGGGCGCCGCGACCGCCTGATGCCGTGGAGCAGCAACCCCTGGTTGCCGGTATCGACCACCGAATGCACGGCCTCCGACAGCATGGCTGAGGATCCGGTGACGGTGGCCGCCGCGAACTTGGTGACGGCGATCAGGCCGTTTCCCGCCAAAGCGGCATAGATCACCTTTTTGGAGCTGTGCGTTGCCATCCGGTCCTGTCCCCTCATCCCCGTCGCATCGGCAAGACTGCGACCCCAAGCCGCCTATGGTCGGCCACAAGGGGGGGGGCCGCAAGGGCCATGTCTCGACGCTCCCCGCATCGTCCCGGACTTGTGAGTGGACATCGCCCGTGCCGCAACGTTAAGTGTCAACTGGCGCTAGAGCATGTCTCCCGAAAGTGGATACCGGTTTCGGGAGACATGCTTCAACAAAGAGCGAGAGCAATGGCGCGAATCAGAATGATCGCGACAGGCTCTAGGCCCCATATCCGGCCTGGGCCTTTTTCGTTCCTCGAGGTGCGAGCATGTACGAGCGCGTGTTGATGGCGGCGCTGTTTCTGGCCGGCGCCGGTTCCGGGGTGATTGGGGGCGAAGCCGACGTGGTCGGCGTCAAGATCAACAAGCAGGGCGGCGGCGCCTACAGCTTCGACGTCAGCGTCCGGCATGGCGATACGGGCTGGAAGCACTACGCCAACAAGTGGGATGTGGTGGCGCCGGACGGCACGGTCCTGGGCACGCGAGAGCTCCTGCACCCGCATGAGAACGAGCAGCCGTTCACGCGCTCGCTGTCGGGCGTGAAGATCCCGGACGGCATCGGAAAGGTGACGCTTCGGGCGCATGATTCGGTGCATGGCTATGGCGGGGCGGAGGTAACGGTGGACGTGCCGCGTTGAGCATTCGCGCCGATCTCTGCTTCGCGCTCTCAAAGTGTTGATAAAAAAGATATAAAACTGGTCTTCATGTGGCCCGATTCGGGTGCCAGATTGTTGCGGTCGGGGGGCTGAATCGGCTATAAATCCCTGACTTCCAGTTGCGTCGCCTGTCGCCTCCCCGCCTCACTCTATGTGCCTTGCTGCGGGCCTTTGAAGGGACCGGCTCGACGCCCTGCTTAGGATAACGGGACACCCTTGTCGGACATCGACAACACACCACCTGAGGGCGACGGACCGGACGATCCGTCCGACATCCGCCCGATCTCGATAACCGACGAGATGAAGCGCTCGTATCTCGAATACGCCATGAGCGTAATCGTCTCCCGCGCGCTGCCGGACGTGCGCGACGGCCTGAAGCCCGTGCACCGGCGCATCCTCTACACGATGCACGAGAACGGCATCGACTGGAACAAGCCCTACAAGAAGGCGGCGCGTGTCGTGGGCGACGTCATGGGCAAGTACCACCCCCACGGCGATACCGCGATCTACGACGCGCTGGTGCGCATGGCGCAGGATTTCTCCATGCGTCTGCCGCTGATCGATGGGCAGGGCAATTTCGGCTCCGTCGACGGCGATCCGCCCGCGGCCATGCGCTACACGGAATGCCGCCTGGAGAAGGTGGCGCACACGCTGCTCGACGACATCGACAAGGACACGGTCGATTTCCAGGAGAACTACGACGGCAGCGAGCAGGAGCCGGTGGTGCTGCCGGCACGCTTTCCCAATCTGCTGGTCAATGGCGCTGGCGGCATCGCCGTCGGCATGGCGACCAATATCCCGCCCCATAATCTGGGCGAGGTCATCGACGCCTGCATCGCCTATCTGGATGAGCCGGCGATCGGCATCGACGAGCTGATCCAGATCGTACCGGGACCGGATTTCCCGACTGCCGGGCTGATCCTCGGGCGCGCCGGCATTCGCTCGGCCTATCACAAGGGGCGCGGCTCGGTGATCATGCGCGGCCGCGTGCGTGTCGAGACCATCCGCAAGGACCGCGAAGCGCTGATCATCAGCGAGATTCCCTATCAGGTGAACAAAGCCTCGATGATCGAGAAGATCGCGGAGGCCGTGCGCGATAAGCGGATTGAGGGGATCAGTGACATCCGGGACGAGTCCGACCGCGACGGCATGCGCGTCGTGGTCGAGCTGCGCCGCGATGCGGTCGCCGATGTGGTCCTCAACCAGATCTACCGCTTCTCGCCGCTGCAGAGCACCTTCGGCTGCAACATCGTCGCGCTCAATGGCGGCCGGCCCGAGCAGCTCAACCTGAAGGACCTGATCCGGGCCTTCACCGAGTTCCGCGAGGAGGTGGTCGGCCGGCGCACCAAGTTCCTGCTGAACAAGGCACGCGAGCGGGCGCATGTGCTGGTCGGCCTGGCCATCGCCGTCGCCAATATCGACCAGGTCATCGCGTTGATCCGCAAGGCACCGGACCCGGCGACGGCCCGCGCCGAGCTGATGGCGCGCAACTGGCCGGCGCGCGACATTGCGCCGCTCGTGGAGCTGATCGCCGACCCGCGCCACAAGGTCGCGCCCGACGGCACCTATCGCCTCTCCGAGGAGCAGGCGCGGGCCATTCTGGAGCTCAGGCTGCAGCGGCTGACGGCGCTCGGGCGCGACGAGATCGGCGACGAGCTCAAGAGCCTGGGTGAGCAGATCAAGGATTATCTCGAGATTCTGCGCTCCCGCGCCCGCATCATCGCCATCGTTAAGGAGGAGCTGACCGCCATCAAGGACGAGTTCGGCACGCCGCGGCGCACCGAGATCATCGAGGCGGATGCGGAGGTCGAGGACGAGGACCTGATCCAGCGCGAGGACATGGTCGTCACCGTCTCCCACAAGGGCTACATCAAGCGCGTGCCGCTCGCGACCTACCGGGCGCAGCGCCGCGGCGGCAAGGGCCGCGCTGGCATGGCGACGCGCGACGAGGACTTCGTTACGCGCATCTACATCGCCAACACCCACACGCCGGTGCTGTTCTTCTCTTCCCGCGGCATGGCCTACAAGATGAAGGTCTGGCGGCTGCCCGCCGCCGCGCCGCAGGCCCGCGGCAAGGCACTGATCAACCTGCTGCCGCTTGAGAAGGACGAGAGCATCACGACCATCCTGCCGCTGCCCGAGGACGAGAGCAGCTGGGAGAGCCTGCACGTGATGTTCGCCACGGTCAGCGGCGGCGTCCGGCGCAACAAGCTCTCGGATTTCGTCGAGGTGCGGCAGAACGGCAAGATCGCCATGAAGCTCGACGAGGGCGATCAGATCGTCGGCGTGCAGGTCTGTACCGAGGACGACGACGTGCTGCTGACCACCTCCGACGGCCGTGCGATCCGCTTCCCGGTCACCGATGTGCGGGGGTTTTCGGGGCGCACCTCGACGGGCGTGCGCGGCATCAAGCTCGACAATGGCGGCGAGGTCATCTCCATGGCTATCCTGCGCCATGTCGACGCCAACCCGGACGAAAGAGCGGCCTATATCCGGCAGGCCAATGCCATCCGGCGCGGCATCAATGGCGAGGATGCACAGGCGGAAGTGGAGATCGAGGACGAGGGCGAGGAGGTCGGCGACGTACAGCTCTCGACCGAGCGCTATGCGGAGCTCGGCGCTCTTGAGCAGTTCGTGCTGACGGTCTCGGAGAACGGCTACGGCAAGCGCAGCTCGGCGTACGAGTACCGCACCTCCGGGCGCGGCGGGAAAGGCATCATCGGCATGGTGGTGAACGAGCGCAACGGCCCGCTGGTCGCCGCTTTCCCCGTGGAGGAGCTGGACCAGATCATGCTGGTGACCGACGGCGGGCAGCTTATTCGCGTGCCCGTGGGAGACATTTCCATCATGGGCCGCGCGACCCAGGGCGTGACCGTCTTTTCGACCTCGGACGACGAGCGCGTGGTCTCGGTGGAGCACATCACCGAGGCGGAGAACGGCGAGGACGAGAACGGGGACGAGGTAGGCGAAGAGGCCGAAGGGTAGGGGGTCATGTTGATGAGTGTCGAGACGTTTCTGGCTTTCGTTCTGACCTCGGCGCTCCTGGTCGCACTGCCCGGTCCCAACGTCACGCTGATCCTTGCCAACAGCATGTCGCGGGGCACCCGCGCGGGACTCTGGACCGTGGCCGGGACGGAGGCGGGCGCCGCCCTGCTGCTTCTGGCCATGATCGCCGGTCTGGCGCCGGTCATGGCGCTGGCGTCGGCGTGGTTCGACTGGATCCGGCTCGCGGGCGCGGCCTATCTGGTCTGGATGGGCCTCTCCAAGCTGAGGAGCTTTGCCGCGCGATCGGAGGACGGCCGGGCGTCCGCGCGCCAGGGCGCGCCGTTCTGGCAGGGCTTCCTGGTGCTGCTCAGCAATCCGAAAGTGCTGCTCTTCTTCGCGGCCTTCCTGCCGCAGTTCATCGACCCCGCAGGCAACACGGCCGCCCAGCTCGTTCTGCTCTCGGTCGCCTATCTCGTGGTGGCGGGGATTATCGACGCGGCTTATGCGGTGCTGGCGGGACGGGCGCGGACGTGGCTGTCCGAGCGGCGCCGGAAGCTGATCGACGGCATGAGCGGCGTCCTGCTGGTCGGCGGCGGCATCTGGCTGGCGCTGGCGCGGCGCTGATACCGCGATCCGACGAGGCAAGCGCCATGGAACATATCGGCTTTTATTCCGGCAGCTTCGATCCGGTCACCAACGGCCATATGGATATCATCGCCCGTGCGGCCAAGCTGGTGGACCGGCTGATCATCGGCATCGGCGTACATCACGGCAAGACGCCCTTGTTCACCGAGGCCGAGCGTGTCGCCATGCTGGAGCAGGAGATCGCCGCGCTGCCGGACCTCGGCGACGTGCAGATCGCGGTCTCGACCTTCGACAATCTGACCGTGGATGCGGCCCGCGCGGCCGGCGCGACGGTGATCGTCCGTGGCCTGCGCGACTCCAAGGACTTCGACTACGAGATGCAGATGTCCGGCATGAACGGTGCCATGGCTCCGGATCTCGAGACTGTCTTCCTGGCGGCATCGCCGGAGGTTCGTCACATCGCCGGCGTCTTCGTCCGCCAGATTGCGGCCATGGGCGGCGACGTCACGTCCTTCGTGCCGGCGGCGGTCGCCGCCCGGCTATCCGAGAAGCTCCGCGCCTGAGGCGCTGCGAGCTTTCCGCGCTTTCGACAAAGGAGTTGCTTGTGAAAACCGTACTGACGCTTCTGCTTGTCGCGGGTCTGGCCGCGATGGCCCTGCCGGCTTCCGCCCAGAGCACGACCAAAGACTTGGAGAACATGCTCTACCTGGATCTCAAATCCGGACGGGTGGCGATCGAGCTGCGGCCGGATCTGGCGCCGAAGCATGTCGAGCGCATCAAGAAGCTGACGCGCGAGAAGTTCTACGACGGCCTGACCTTCCATCGCGTCATCGACGGCTTCATGGCACAGACCGGAGATCCGACCGGCACCGGCCGCGGCAGCTCCGACTATCCCGACCTGCCGGCCGAGTTCAGCGACGTGCCGTTCGGTCAGGGCACGCTTGGCGCCGCCCGTTCGAGCAATCCCAACAGCGCCAACAGCCAGTTCTTCATCTGTTTCGAGGCGGCGCCCTGGCTCAACGGCAAATACACCGTCATCGGGCAGGTGGTGCGCGGCATGGCCCATGTGAACCGCATCAAGCGCGGCGACCGCCGCTCGGGCGCCGTCGACAATCCGGACAAGATCGTCAGGATGCTCGTGGCGGCCGACGCCAAGGACCATTCGGTTCTCCGGCAGGGCGCCGATGGCGCGGCACCGTCCTCCTCCGGCGCGCGCCGGGGCAGCCACTAGCCACACGAGCCCAAACGGATTTCGGTGTTTGCGCTTGCATAGTTGGCGCGCCTCGTTCACATCAGGTCACCTGTTCGAGCACGCGGCCGGCACCTCGCTGTCTGCGATAGGGAAGGAACAAGACACGTGGCTGACATCAAGGATCCGGAAAACGCACTGATCATGGAGACCAGCCATGGTCCAGTCGTGATCGAGCTGCGGCCCGATCTGGCGCCCAATCATTGCGCCCGCATCAAGGAGCTCGCCCGCGAGGGGTTTTACGACGGCATCGTCTTTCATCGGGTCATCGATGGCTTCATGGCGCAGACCGGAGATCCGACCGGCACCGGCACCGGCGGTTCGGGCAAGAACCTCGCCGCGGAGTTCTCCGAGGCCAAGCATGTGCGCGGGACCACGTCCATGGCGCGGGCCGCGCATCCGGACAGCGCCGACAGCCAGTTCTTCATCGTTTTCGAGGACTGTAGCTGGCTCGACGGCGAGTACACGGTCTGGGGCCAGGTCGTGGAGGGCATGGAGAACGTCGACAAGATCAAGCGCGGCGAGCCCGTCGTCGATCCGGACCAGATCGTCTCGATGCGGGTCGCGGCGGACGCCGCCTGACCGAGCGCTGACGGCAGCGGTTTCGACGGGCCGACGGCCGTGCGTGTCGACGCTTTCGACTTCGAGCTTCCCGAGGACCGTATTGCCCTGAGGCCAGCGGAGCCGCGCGACGCCGCGCGCTTGCTTGCGGTCGATCCCGGCGCGGACACGGTCCTGGCCGACTGCGGGATACGTGATCTGCCGGCGCTTTTGAGCCCCGGCGACGCGCTCGTCTTCAACGACACCAAGGTGATTCCGGCGCGTCTGAGCGGCCGGCGCGTGCGGGACGGCACGGCCGGACCGCGTATCGAGGTGACGCTGCACAAGCAAGAGAGCGAGGCCCGCTGGCGCGCTTTCGTGAAGCCGGCGCGCAAGCTGGTCGAAGGCGATGGGCTTGCGTTCGGCGAGCCCGGCGACCTCAGCCTCTCGGGCCGCCTCGACGCCAGGATCGTGGCCAAGGGGGAGGGGGGCGAGATCGAGCTGGCCTTCGAGTTCTCCGGTCCCGCCTTCGACGAGGCGCTGGCGCAGATCGGCCACATGCCCCTGCCGCCCTATATCGCCGCGCGCCGGCCGCCGGATCGCCAAGACACAGACGATTACCAAACCATGTTCGCGCGCCGCGCCGGCGCGGTCGCGGCCCCGACCGCCGGGCTGCATTTCACCGAACGGCTGCTGGCGGCGCTCGAGGCGCGGGGCATCTCGCGCCATATGGTCACGCTTCACGTGGGCGCCGGGACGTTCCTGCCGGTGAAGGTCGACGACACGGGCGACCATCGCATGCACAGCGAGTGGGGCGAGGTGAGCCCGGAGACGGCCGATGCGCTCAACCGGGCGCGCGCCGCGGGCGGGCGCGTGGTCGCGGTCGGCAGCACCCCGGTCCGCCTGCTGGAGAGCGCCGCCGATCCGGACGGCTGCATCGGTGCCTTCAGCGGCGAGACCGACATCTTTCTCACACCCGGCAGCCGGTTTCGGGCCGTCGACCGCATGCTGACCAACTTCCACCTGCCGCGCTCGACGCTGTTCATGATGGTGGCCGCGTTCTCGGGGCTCGAAACCATGAAGCGTGCCTATGCCCATGCCATCGAGGACGGCTACCGCTTCTATTCCTACGGCGATGCCTGTCTGCTGAGCCCCCAGGCGGAGGCGGTTCGGCCATGAGCTTCGCGTTCGACCTGAAGGCGAGGGACGGCGCCGCCCGGCTGGGCGAAATCGCGACGCCTCACGGGCCTGTCCGCACGCCGGCCTTCATGCCCCTGGGCACCGCCGGGGCGGTCAAGGCCATGCTGCCCGAGACCGTGCGCGCGACGGGGGCCGATATCGTGCTCGGCAATACCTATCACCTGATGCTGCGGCCGGGCGCCGAGCGGGTGGCCAGGCTCGGCGGCCTGCAAAAGCTGATGAACTGGCATGGCCCGATCCTGACCGATTCCGGCGGCTTCCAGGTCATGTCGCTCGCCAAGCTGCGCAAGATCACCGAGCAGGGCGTCACCTTTCAGTCCCATATCGACGGCTCGACCCACGAGCTGACGCCAGAGCGCGCCGTCGAGATCCAGTCGCTGCTCGGCGCCGACATCCAGATGGTCCTGGACGAGTGCACACCCTTTCCCTGCGAGCGGGAGGCGGCGGCGACCTCGATGCGGCTGTCGCTGCGCTGGGCCGAGCGTTGCAAGCAGGCGTTCGCCACGTATGGCGGCGAGGGCCAGGCGCTGTTCGGCATCGTGCAGGGCAGCGTCTATCCCGAGCTTCGGGAGGAGTCGGCGGCCGGGCTTCGCGACATCGGCTTCGACGGCTATGCCGTCGGCGGGCTTGCGGTGGGCGAAGGGCAGGCGCTGATGCTGGAGACGCTGGAGACCACCACTCCGCTGCTGCCCGAGGATCGGCCGCGCTACCTGATGGGCGTGGGCACTCCGGAGGACATCCTGGAGGCGGTCGCGCGCGGCGTCGACATGTTCGATTGCGTGATACCGACCCGGTCGGGCCGGCACGGCCAAGCCTTCACCTGGGCCGGAAAGCTCAATCTGCGCAATGCGGTCCATGCCGACGACTCGCGGCCGCTCGATCCCGAGAGCGTATGCCCCGCGGCACGCGACTACGCCCGGGCCTATCTGCACCATCTGGTCAAGGCGGACGAGTATCTGGCGCCGATGCTTCTGAGCTGGGCCAATGTGCATTTCTATCAGGAGCTGATGGCGGGCATCCGGGCAGCCATTGGCGAGGGCCGGTTCGCGGCCTTCGCCAGCGAGACCCGTGCCAGGCTGCGCGGCGACTGAGCGCATGAAACGCACCAAAAAAGGGCGGCCGAAGCCGCCCCTGCGTATCCGGCTGATCCGAAGGCCTTAAGTCTGCTGCCCCTTGGCTGCGTCGACGTGGCAGCCATTGATCAACCAGGTGCCGTCCGGCTGCCGCTGCACCTTGAAGGTGGCGAGCCACTGATGGCCCTCGGGTCCAGTCAGCAGCACCTTCTGAACGGCGCCCACGGTATCGCGGTCGACGCCCGCAAATGCAAATCGCTCGGCGCGCACCATCGGCGTCACCTGATTTGCAAGAGTGCTGAAGAAGGCCTTTGAGCTGGCGAAATAATCCTGAATGGCCGGCGTGAGAAACCCGAAGGCCCTGTCGGCGTCGTGTGCGGCAAGCGCCAGGATCTGCCCGCGCACCGCGGTCTCGATGCCTTGCACCTCGAGGGCCGAAAAGCCATGGCGCGGCAATGCTGCGGGCAGCGCGGCGCGTTGCAGCCGGTGCTCGCGGATGGTGCCGCCTCTCTCGACCGCGCCGATCTCGGCCGGGTCGGTCAGTTTTGCCGTCTTTTCTGCGGCTTTGGCGTCTGACGCGCCAATAGCCGAAACCATCGCCGCTATGGCGAGAGCCGTCAGAAATCTCATGGATGCCTCCCGACGGCGTGCCCCCGAGCCTGTTTGCGGCTCGTTGTGGTCTAGTATGGTTAATATGGGCGAAGCGGGCGGGTTTGCCAAGCTTTTGCCCCGATTCCGCCACAATTTTTTTCGTACCGGTTCGATTCCGAGCCTCAAGATATTGAAGAGGCATGTGAATCGCGATCTGCCTTGGTGTCGGAAAAGTTGCCTGAAAACAGGCGAAATCGAGGCGCTGACACAGGCCGCCGGTGCGACTCACCCCGGTATCGAGCGTGTCGGAGCCGCCTGCGGCTCAGGCGCCGCGCCGCTCGCGGTAGAGCAGGTAGAGCCCCGAGCCGATCACCACGCTGCCGCCGGCCAGCGTCCAGAGCGACGGGATGTCGCCGAAGACAACGTAGCCGAGCCCCGTCATGCAAGGCAGGCCCACATAGACGAAGGGCGCGAGACTGGAGGCCGGGGCATGCTTGTGGGCCAGGATCAGCATCCAGTGCCCGATCCCCCCGAAGGCGCCGAGGGCGAACAGCAGCAGCCAGGCCAAGGCGCTCGGCGGCCATTCCCAGACGGTAAGCGCAAAGGGCATGACCATCAGGAAGCCTGCCAGCGGCGAGTAGAACTGCGTCACCTCCGACGGGTCGTGGGCGGCGAGATAGCGCGTGCTGAGGTTGTAGAGCGCGTAGCTCAGCATGCCGGCGAAGGAGAAGACCACGGCCCAGTGGATGCCGCCGAAGCCCGGCCGGGTGACCAGCAACACGCCGAGAAAGCCCGTCATGATGGCGAGCAGGCGCCGCCAGCCGACCCATTCGCCGAGCAGCGGGCCGGCGAGTGCCGCCACCACGAGGGGGGCCAGGAAGAAGATGGTGATGGTCTGGTCGAGTTGCAGGTAGCGCACCGCCAGGAAGTTGAAGACGGTCGCCCCCAGCATGAAGCCCGAGCGCACGATCTGATGGACGGGCTTGGCCGTCTTCAGGAGACGCGGCAGAGAGAGCTGGCTGAGCAGCACCACGGAGAACAGCACCTGACTGGCGAAGCGCATCCAGACCGCCTGGGCCACCGGCACGTCCAGCACGCCCACGACGTATTTGGCGGTGGCGTCGAGCACCGAGAAGAGCACGATCGCCAAGCACATGAGCCCGACCGCCTGCAGGCGGCGGGCTCGCGTCTGGGCGAGCGCGAGGTCGGAGGGCGGCTGAAATTCCGTGCGAGTCATGGCGGAGCAGCCTATACAGGGCGCTCGGGCGCAAAGCCATGACAAGTGCGCAGAGCTGCCATGCGCACCGGTGCCACTACGGTCTTGATCGGCGCGCAGGAATCGCCCACATGACGGGCGGTCCCGGCATCGGCGCCCGCCGCCGCAATCCTATTGACCTCGTCGGGGGCCCTCCGTAAGGTCCGCGCCATTGCGCCCCTGGAGCCCGTAGCTCAGCTGGTAGAGCATCTGACTTTTAATCAGGCGGTCGAAGGTTCGAATCCTTCCGGGCTCACCAATCGGGCGTCGTCCTGTGCCCGAAAGTCCCGTTTTCCCACCTCCTTCCGGCACCCGAATAGGGGGAGCCGGAGGCCTCTCCGCTTGAAAAATTCCCCTTTGGGTTGAGGTGTTAAGGCGGCGCGCAGCCAATTTGCAACACCTCACGAAAATTCGCACTTCCTACACAGCATGATGTGTCGTTTCGTTTACGAAACTATGAATTCGCCCGATACAGGTCGTGCTCTCATCGTTAAGGTCGCCTTAATAAGTGTCCGGGAGCTGATCGTCGCAATAGGCGCGATCGGCCGAAGTTGTTCGTAAGGAGAGGTGATATGGATAGGACTGACGGTCGGGGCGACGGTTTCGCACGCCAGAATTCCTCCAATCTCGAGATCAACGCGACGGAGGCCATTTCGGCTGACGTTTCCGAGAGCGCGCCGGTTCAGGTTGCCCAGGCCACCCAGGACCAGCAGACGGACGGCCAGACCGCAACCCCGCAGGTCGACCTCTCCAACGTCTCGCAGACCTTCACGGCGACACCCGGCGGCACCGTCAACCTGCCGGCCGGCACGGCCATCGACCAGGTGCTGATCCAGAACGGCAACCTCTATCTCATTCAGCCCGACGGCTCCGTGATCCTCATAGTGGGGGGCGCTGCGAACCCGCCGAACCTGGTGATCGGCACGCTGCAGATTCCGTCGGCGGACCTGGCTCAGGCCATCGAGGGGGCGCAGGAAGGCGTGCCCACCGCCGGCCCGGCAGCGGCCGGCCAGCCCCAGAGCAGCGGCGGCAACTTCGTGGTCGACCCGGGCGACATCGGGGACGGGTTCCCCTTCGGCCCGATCCTCGACCTCACGGAGCTGGCCTTTCCGCTCTTCCCGAATGAGGATTTCGACGAGCCGCCGGAAGAGGCGCTTGTCGAGGAAGTGGACGGCGTCCCGATCATCGGCGCGCCCGAGACGATCGTCATCGAGGAAGACGATCTCGAGGAAGGCAATGACGGCGACGGCTCGCGGCCCGACGCGGTCATGGGCACAGGCAATCTGGGTGTCGATTTCGGCACCGACGGCCCGGGCACGATCGAGTTCAGTCCCGGCGTGGCGCCACCGGAGGGCCTGACGTCCGACGGCGAGCCGATCGTCTATCAGCTGATCAACGGACAGACGCTGATCGGCTTCGTGGACAATGACGGCAACGGCACCTTCGACGAGGCGAATCCCGAGCTCGAGATCCCCGGCGATCGCTTGATCTTCGAGGTCGTGATCGACCCGAGCGTGCCGGGCGGCGAGTACAAGTTCACGCTGTTCGACAACATAGACCATCCCGATCCGAGCAAGGACGGTATCGACGGCGATCCCGAGACCTTGAACGACGAGGAGCTTCAGGCGCTCGATTTCCCGTTCGTCGTTTCCGATGCGAACGGCGACACCGCCAATGGCTCGTTCCAGGTCAATATCCAGGACGACATTCCCGAGGTCATGGTCCCGAACCAGACCAAAGAGGTTCTGATCGAGATCGAGAAGGGCCTCGATGAGCCCCGGAACGAGGAGACCGAGGCTCTGCCGGCCGATCCGATGGATCTGCTCTTCAAGATCCCGGAAGGGGCCTTGGGGCTGCAGGTCGACCTCACCGACATCATGACCGACACGGATCTCGACAACGCGCTCGGATTCTATTTTGCCGACGCGGACGGCAATCCGATCTCCGGCGGGATCATCGGCCTTGGCGAAGACGGCAGCCAGACCGTCACGATCGACAACATCCCGGACGGAGCGGTCACGCTCGGATTCTTTGTTTTGCCCAACGGCAAAGACCTGAACCCGGGTCTGGCGGAAAACGACCAGATCTTCTTCCAGTTCAATGGGGAGACCGGGCTCTGGGAGGCCTTCAAAGTGGGCGAGACCGAGCCTCTCGCCACCGCCGAGGACTTTGCCCTGTTCTCCGACCAGCGGCTGAATCCGGACGGCATCGACTTCGAAACGATGGGCCTGGACGGGAAGGACTCCAGCTGGGAAGACACCTCCGCCGGAACCGACGAGGACTTCGACGACCTCCAGTTTAACATCAAGGTCTCCGCCAAGTTCGAGGTCGAGTTCCTGCTGCAGGTCGACGAGGACGACATCCTGACGTCTGACAGCCCGATCTTCACCGTCGAGGGCTCGGAGGGCACCAGCCCGAACGATGGCGACGAGGACGGCTCCGTCACCGGCGAGCCGGGGGTCGTGGACGCAGGCCCGGCGGTGGCGCATGCCAGCCTCGGCATCAAATGGGGCTCCGACGACACCAACCTGGAGCCCTCGGTCGTCGGCCAGCCCGATACGGATGTGGACGGCACGGAGTTCTTCAGCCCGGACGATGTCTTCGTCGACGACGACACCATCGCGATCTTTTCGAACGACAACGGTCCGCACGACTTCGAGACCGGCGAGAAGGTCATCTACACGACGGGTGAGCCGGGCAATTCGGACACCTTTATCGGCGGGCTGACGCCCGGCGCCTACTACGTCATCGACAATGGCAACGGTACTTTCAAGCTGGCCGAGACCTTGGCGGATGCGCTTGCCGGCAACGCCATCGACCTGACGAGCCAGGGCGACGGCACCCAATTCGTGCACAAGGCGGGCGATCGCTCGCTCATCTTCGATCCCGCTCTCGATGGCGCGGAAGCCACGCTGCACGACGGCACGCCGCTGACGTCGAAGGGCGAGCAGGTTCTCTATCAGCTGTCCGACGACGGCACCAAGCTCATCGCCTTCGTGGACGGCCAGTTCGGACAGAACGAGAACAACTCCGTCGCCAGGTTCATCGACGATTACTACGGCGGTGAAGGCGACGGCAGGTTCGATCCGTTCGGCGAGTCCGGCGACCGGCTGGTGTTCGAGGTGGAGCTTTCCGACCTCGGCGAAGGCGAGGTCTGGTTCAGGCTGTTCGACCAGATCGACCATCCCAACCCAGGCATCGAGGGCGAGGGTCCCGCGGTCGAGGATCTGGTCTGGCTGAAGTTCGGCTTCATCGCCACGGATTCCGATGGCGACATGATCATGGACGAGTTCGTCGTCGACGTGAAGGACGACATTCCCGCGCTGACCGGCGACATGATCGTCGAGACGGTCGATGAGGACGATATCGACACCTTCGAGGCGGGCGAGGGCGGGCCTGTCACCGGCTCCGAGGGCACGAGCCCCGACGACGGCGACACCGATGGCTCCTTTACCGGCGATCCGGGTGTGGCGTCTGGCGGTCCGGCCAACGTCTCCGGCACGCTTGCCGGCCTGGTCGTCGGCGGCTCCGACGAGACGATCACGTTCAGCTTCGTGGGCGATGCCGCAGACCAGTTCAATGCCTTGGGCCTGAGCTCGAAGGGCGAGAAGCTGGTGTTCCAGGTCGTCGAGGACACGCTGACCGCGACCGCCGGCGACCGGCTGGTGTTCGAGCTGACGGTCGACCAGGACGGCGAATTCACGTTCGAGCTGTTCGACCAGATGGATCACGACCTGCCCTTCGACGAGGGCGGCTCAGGCCTGGCGGACGAGAACTTCGACCTGATCGACACCGTCGATGGCGACATCTCCTCGCTGAACTTCGGCAAGGTGGTGAAGGTGACGGACTTCGACGGAGACAGCGTCGTTCTGGACAACGCCTTCAAGATCCAGATCCGTGACGATGTTCCAGAGCTCGAGGAAGAAGCCGAGCCGGTGACGCTCACGGTGGACGAAGATGACATCAACAACGAGCAGTCCGAAGGCACCAGCCCGAACGACGGCAGCGGCGACGGCTCGGTCACGGGCAATCCGTCCAGCGACGAAGAGGGTCCGGCGGTCGCGAGTGCCAATCTCAGCGGCCTGGTGAAATCGGGCGCCGACGAAGAGCTGACCTTCATGTTCGTCAATGAGGCGGCGGCGGTCGAGTTCCTGGATGGCCTCGGGCTGAGGTCCCAGGGCGAGCTCTTGAGCTACGACGTTAGCGACGACGGCAGCATGCTGACCGCCACGGCTGGCACGGGCGAAGACGCGCGCATCGTCTTCAAGCTGACTGTCGAGCCGAACGGCGAGGTCACCTTCGAGCTTTTCGACCAGATGGATCACGATCCGCCGTTCGACACCGATCCGGCCGGTTTCCCTGCCGATCCGGCGGTGCCGGGCGACAACCCGCCCTTGGCGGACCAGAACACTGATCTGATCGACTTCGACGACCAGCCGCCTGCGGAGGTCCGGGAGTTCGACATCTCGCAGATCGATTTCGGCAGCATCATCAAAGCGGTCGACTTCGACGGCGACGCGGTCGTGCTGGACGGCCAGTTCGGTGTCTCCATCCGCGATGACATTCCCGAGCTGACGGGCAAGAAGGTCGTTAAGGTCGTCGACGAGGACGACATCAACACTGAGCAGTCGGAAGGCACGAGCCCGAACGACGGCACGGGCGACGGGTCGGAGACCGGCAATCCGCCGTCGGACGCGACGGGTCCGGCGTTCGTCTCGGGCAGCCTTGCGGGCGTCGTGACGTCAGGCGCCGATGAGCCGCTGACGTTCAGTTTCGTGGACAATGCCGCGGACCAGTTCAACGGCCTTGGGCTGAGCTCGAAGGGCGAGGAGCTGGTGTTCCAGGTCGTCGGCAACGAGCTGACGGCGAGCGTCGGCGACCGGCTGGTGCTGAAG
>JAKSBI010000505.1 GCA_022361215.1 Hyphomicrobiales bacterium
CGCGGGCGTGGAGACCGGCGGCTGCCCGCACACCGCCATCCGCGAGGACGCCTCCATCAACCTGGCCGCGGTCGCCGACATGCGCATGGCCTTCCCGGATCTCGACCTGGTGATCATCGAATCCGGCGGCGACAACCTGGCGGCCACCTTCAGCCCGGAGCTGGCCGACATCACCATCTACGTCATCGACGTCTCCGCCGGGGACAAGATCCCGCGCAAGGGCGGGCCGGGCATCACGCGGTCCGACCTGCTGGTGATCAACAAGATCGACCTCGCCCCGCTGGTCGGCGCCAGCCTGGAGGTGATGGACCGCGACGCCAAGAAGATGCGCGGCGAGCGCCCGTTCCTGTTCACCAACGTCAAGGCGGGCATCGGCGTCGAGGACGTGGTCGCCTTCGTGGAGGCGACCGGCGGGCTCGGCGGGGGCGTGCAGGCCGCGGAGTAAGAGACCCGTTGGGGTCTGGCCCCTGTTGTGCTCATTTGCCACCACACTCCTCGTCATTCCCGCGAAAGCGGGAATGACGGAGTGAAGTGGATCGTCACATCGATCCGCAAAGGCACTCGTCGGTCCGCCTTGCGTGCCGGGGGGCGATTGGGCACTCTCACCGCTCGACGGCCGACGTGTTCCGTGCCGGGTGGCGTCGGGCCGATAGCCTATGCAACCGGGGCTGCCGGGCTTAGATAGACGTCCGGGGCGCAACGGACAGGTGTCGGATTGGCCAGGGTCTTCATCAGCCATTCGAGCCGCGACGACGAGCGGGCGGCCGCGATGCAGTCCTGGCTGGAGGCGCAGGGCTTCGATCAGGGCTTTCTGGATTTCGACAAGCACAGCGGCATCCCGCCGGGCGCCAACTGGGAGAAGACGCTCTATCGCGAGATCGAGCGCTGCGACGCGGTCGTCCTGATCCTGACGCCGGACTGGCTCGAGTCCAAATGGTGCTGGGTCGAGTACCATCAGGCCCGGGCGCTGGGCAAAGCCATCTTCCCGACCATCGAGGCCGCCCTCGACGGCGATCAGGTCGGCTCGGACATCCAGCATGTCGACCTGACCGAGGACCGCGAGGAGGGCCTGGAGAAGCTGGCGCGCGGCCTGCAGGACGTGGCGCGCGAGGCGCAGTTCCCCTGGGAGCAGGGCCGGCCGCCCTATCCGGGGCTGTTGTCGCTGGACGAGGACGATGCGGCGGTCTTCTTCGGCCGCGACGACGACATCAGGCGCATCATCGAGCGCCTGAACGCGCGGCGCGTGCAGGGCGGGCCGCAGCTCATGGCCATTCTGGGCGCCTCGGGCAGCGGCAAGTCCTCGCTGCTCCGGGCGGGCGTCTTGCCGCGCCTGCGCCGGGACGACCGCAACTGGATCGTGCTGCCGCCGTTCCGGCCCCAGGTGCGGCCGGTCGACGAGCTCGCCAAGGCCGTGGCCATCGCCATCGGCCAGGCCGCGCAATGGCGCGACTGGCGCGAGAAGCTCTCGGCGGGCGATGCGGGCAAGGCGCTGCACGACCTGGCCGAGGACCTGCGCATGCATGCGGGCCGCCACGGCGCCCATGTGCTGATCCCGATCGACCAGGCGGAGGAGCTGTTCGGGACCGCCGACAGCGCGCAGGCCGAGCGCTTCTTCGAGCTGCTGAGCGAGGCGCTGAGGAGCGGTGCGCCCTTCATCGCCATCGCCGCCATGCGCTCCGATTTCCTGGACCAGCTGCAGACGGCCGAGACGCTGACGGTGCCGTTCGAGGAGATCTCGCTGAAGCCGATGCCGCTGGCGCGCATTCCTCAGATCATTCGCGGCCCC
>JAKSBI010000147.1 GCA_022361215.1 Hyphomicrobiales bacterium
CCATCACGGGCTCCGAGGACCTCAATCCCGATCCCGACGGACGCCCCAAGCCCCTGGTGGTCCGGATGTACGAGCTGAAGTCCGACACCGCCTTCAAGGGCGCCTCCTTCGACGACCTGATCGAGGAGCGCCGGCCGTCGCTGGTGATCCTCGACATCTGGCTGCAGGGCAGCCAGCTCGACGGCCTGGAGGTTCTCGACCGCATCATGAAGATGCATCCCGAGCTGCCGGTGGTGATCATCAGCGGCCACGGCAACATCGAGACCGCCGTCGCCGCCATCAAGCGCGGCGCCTACGACTATATCGAGAAGCCGTTCAAGGCGGACCGGCTGGTGCTGGTCACGGCACGGGCGCTGGAGGCCTCCCAGCTCAGGCGCGAGAACCGCGAGCTGAAGGAGCGCAGCTCCCAGAGCTTCGAGATGATCGGCCGCTCGGCCGCGATCAGCCAGCTCCGCCATTCGATCCAGAAGGTGGCGCCGACCAACAGCCGGGTGATGATCTCCGGCCCCTCGGGCTGCGGCAAGGAGCTCGCGGCCCGCGTCATCCATGACAGCTCCGGACGCCTGGACGGCCCCTTCGTCGTGCTGAACGCGGCCGCCATGGCGCCCGACCGGGTCGAGGTCGAGCTGTTCGGCACCGAGGACGGCAGCGGACAGCAGAAGGTCGGCGCGCTGGAGGAGGCCCATGGCGGCACGCTCTATATCGACGAGGTCGCCGACATGCCCGTGGAGACCCAGGGCAAGATCCTGCGCGTCCTCGTGGAGCAGCGTTTCCAGCGGGTCGGCGGCGGCCCGATGGTGCATGTGGACGTGCGCATCATCTCCTCCACCAGCCGCGACCTGGAGCGCGAGATCAAGGCCGGCGCCTTCCGGGAGGACCTGTTCCACCGGCTCGGCGTGGTGCCCATCCGCGTGCCCTCGCTGGTCGAGCGGCGCGACGACATCCCGGAGCTGATTCGCTTCTTCGTGACGCAGCTTGCAATGGCCTCGGGCCTGCAGCCGCGGCGCATCGGCGACGACGCCATCGCCGTGCTGCAATCCCACGACTGGCCCGGCAACGTCCGGCAGCTGCGCAACAATGTCGAGCGCCTGCTGATCTTGAGCGGCGGCGAGCCGGATACGGTGATCACCGCGGACATGCTGCCGGACGAGATCGGCGGCGCGGTGCCGATCTCGCCCAATGGCGGCGGCGGGGAGCACCTGATGTCGCTGCCCCTCAGGGATGCGCGCGAGATCTTCGAGCGCGAGTACCTGATGGCGCAGATCAACCGCTTCGGCGGCAATATCTCCCGCACGGCCGAGTTCGTCGGCATGGAGCGCTCGGCGCTGCACCGCAAGCTGCGCTCGCTCGGCATCTCCAGCGAGCGCGAGGCGGCCGCGCAATAGGGCGTCGCCAGCCCCGCGCCCGGCCCTTGCACGTAAAACGTGCTGCAAAAGAGGTGGATCAGCGCGCCCGTTTCCTGCTCTATTACGCGGGGGGAGGGACGTTTTCCCGTCATGCGCGCCCGTCCGACGGAGCCTCGGGTCCAGCACCCGATGGGGCATGACTTCGAGAGTCTGGCCGGGGGCGCGGGACGGCCTTTTCAAATCACTCAGCGGGCAATGCGGTCAAAATGAAAGTCCTCATTTGCGGCGCTGGCCAGGTCGGCTTCGGTATCGCTGAGCGTCTGGCCGCCGAAGACAACGATGTTTCCATCATCGACAATTCGTCGACGCTGGTTCAGCGCGTCAGCGACATTCTCGATGTGAGGGGCTTCGTCGGCCACGGCTCGCACCCGGACGTGCTCGACGAGGCCGGCGCCCGCGAGGCCGAGCTGATCATCGCCGTGACCCTGCACGACGAGGTCAACATGGTCGCCTGCCAGGTGGCGCATTCCCTGTTCGATATCCCTACCAAGATCGCGCGCATCCGCGACCAGAGCTATCTCGAATCCCATTGGCAGGATCTGTTCTCGCGCGAGAACATGCCGATCGACGTCATCATCTCGCCGGAGATCGAGGTGGGCGAGATGGTGCTGCGGCGCCTGAGCCTGCCGGGCGCCTTCGAGACGGCGAGCTTCGGCGACGGCGCCATCACCGTGGTCGGCGTCTCCTGCGAGGAGGACTGCCCGGTGGTCGACACGCCGCTCAGGCAGCTTACGGAGCTTTTCCCCGACCTTCCGACCGTGGTCGTCGCCGTGGTGCGCAACGGCAACCTGTTCGTGCCCCATGGGGACGACCAGCTCCTGGCGGGCGACGACGCCTATTTCGTGGCCCGCGAGGACCAGGTCGAGCGCACG
>JAKSBI010000279.1 GCA_022361215.1 Hyphomicrobiales bacterium
AAAAGTACACATTTTTATTGCCAGGCGCCAATGTCATGGCCTTGTTGCAATCCGTTACCACACCTTCCAGGTCGTCGGGAAACCTTGTTCCTGCCCTGTGGATAAATGCCCTTGCGTTGAGGGTGTCGTGTTGTAGATAGACGTCAAGGTCCGATCTTGCTCGTCGGGGCTGGCCGGTGGCCATGTAAATCCTGGCACCGTGTAAATACAGGGGCGGCTTTTGGGCATCTGCTATCTGCGCGTCCAGGACTTTGAGGGAGTTGTTGAAATCTGGTCTTGTCCAAAACCCCATGATCGATTTTATTCTGCCATTACACATATCGTCTATCAAGTCGAATGCCAGGTAATGATCATGCTTGTAAAGCGTATAGGTACCTGCGCCCTGGCACATTTTGCCTTCCTGGTCATGGAAAGTGATGGTGTCATGATGAATTTCATATTGGGCGACCACTTCTACTGTTTGGTCGTTGCCAAAGTTGACCGTTACCAATCCATCCGCTTTAATTTCAAGACCGATCACCCCGGAAGGTGCCATCCGTACCCATTTGCCTTGCCAATCAGTCTTTGCTGCTTGGACGTTTTTATGGTCCTTTGCCGCCCCCGCCAGGTCGCCGCTGATCAAAATTCCGGCGGTAAGAATCATCGCCCTTAAAATCGGTATGGTTTTCATATCATCCGGGTTTATGACTTTTGAAAGCCCGCGGTCTTACCTTGACCACTGGTCGGTCCCCTGCAAGGTAGGAGGTGTGCGGTGAGAAAAACATGATCTGTATTATGCATACAGGTGATAACGGTCAAGGACCTTGCAAGACCGCGGCAGGGGCCCCATAGATGCGGGGCGATAACCGGTGAAAAAATAACGATACCTCCCGGTTCCCGGCGAAAACCCTCCCCTACCCATACCGGGTTAGCGGGGATGCTGGTACACCACCTTGACCGTGGGCAGGGCGTCGGTAATGCGGGCCACTCCCGCCTCGGTGATACCCGTTTGCCATAGGTACAATTTTTTCAGCCCTGATAGCTGGCAGAGGTCTTCAACGGCCGCATCGGTCAGCTGGGTGCCGTACACATTCAGGTATTCTAGGTTTTTGAGCGATACCAGGTGTTTAATCCCGGCGTCAGTTACCGGGGTTTGGTCGATCCGGAGCCTTGTCAGGTGGGGGAACTGGCCCACATAAGTCAGCCAGTGGTCCTGCAAAGCTGTGCCTGAAAGGGTCAGCCAGGTAATGTTCTCGCTGGCCCCTGCCAGCACACGCAACTTTTCCTCATCCATGGCATCCTTATGGTGGGCAGCATAGCCTACCTCCAGCCAGGTACTGTGGTTGGCAATCGTTTTCACCCTGAATCCCGCGGCCATGAGGGAGTCAAGCACTTCCCGTTTTACGGCGGCCAGGTCCAGGCTTGCTAAAAAAGACTTTTCTTCGCCGATTCCTACCGCTTTCAGGTAACCGTTGACCCTCTCTGAGCGGCTCAGGTCGATGACTTTTTTATCAAAAGGGGCGCCCTCCAGGATCCACCATTCCAGCAGGGCCGTCTCTTCCTTGGTGAGCGGGGTGCGGCCTTCGGTAGGCATGAAGTCCTCGTGGGCCGGGTCCAGGGTAACACGTCTGAACAGTTCACTTTCCGAAGCCTCCCCCGGCATGATGACCGGTCCGTTTTCACCGCCTTTCATAATACTTGACGGGGTGTTCAGCAGCAATCCTCCTTTCTGCTTATCCTTATTGTGGCAGACGTTACATTTGGCTTCAAAGATGTGGTGGACCACGTCTTCATAGACCAAGGCTGAATCCAGCAGGGTGATGCGCTCCCTGGCTGGCTGCAGCCCTGCCAGCGCCCTTATCGAATTCGGGGCATGCTCCCATAGATAGTCCGAGCCATGGGTTAAGTTCCCACCATAATGTCCGGCAAGCGATAGCAAGATAAATGTCAGCGCCAAAGCCACCGGGTAAACCTTGCGGGCCCAAACGGCCTTGCTGAGGTTGATTTTTAGGAAATAGGCGGCGCCTGCCAACAAAGTGGTGGAGATGCCGGTCCATTTGTGGGTGTTGAGCGCCCATTCGTTGTAGCCCCCTTCGGAGGCCAGCATGAACCCTAGTGCTGCGGCCATGACGCCAAAGGCGGCGCCTGCCAATAGCGCATAGGCAGCGGCCAGGTGCAAATCCACTTTTTTCCGCCAGGCGATCAGCTCAAAAATTACTGCCAGAATAATAAAACCAATGGGCAGGTGTACCAGCAAGGGGTGAAACCTGCCAAAAAATAATACCATGTTTGTTTCTAAAAAAACCATCCTATCCTACGTTGCCAATTACAAGTATCTTTTTCTCCACGCATGCATCATGTGAACATTGATGGCCCACTGGTCTGCCAGCGGCTGTTTTGTGTAGGCGGTGGTCCACATATAGTTGGGCGGTCCGAATTCCGTGGTCACTGTCAGGGGCTCCCCGGCTGCCCTTTTGTGGGCGACGACTTGATCCCACCAGGCAAAATGGGCGTCCCTTTCTTTTTGCCATTCCGGCGCGCGCGGGTCGCTGACTTGTGGCCCTTCGGCGTGGCCGATGCGGGCGTGCACATGAGCGGTGCGCCGCAGCACTTTGGCGATCACGGCCTTTTGATCGGCGAGCAGCGATTCTGCCACCGCGCACCAGTGTGATATATCCAGGGTCAATTGCAACTCGG
>JAKSBI010000423.1 GCA_022361215.1 Hyphomicrobiales bacterium
CCCGGCAATGTGACGGCGCACCGTCTCTCCATTCTCCAGCGGCAGCTTGCGGGTCACCAGATCGATGGCCTGGATGCCGTTCGTGCCCTCGTAGATCGGCGTGATCCGGGCGTCGCGATAGTGCTGCGCCGCACCGGTCTCCTCCACATAGCCCATGCCGCCATGGACCTGGATCCCGTCCGAGGCCACCTCGACGCCGAGATCGGTGCTGTAGGCCTTGGCCACCGGGGTCAGGAGGCTGGCGTCGGCCAGTCCGCGCGCGCGGTCTTCCGGCTCCGACGCGCGCTCGGCGATGTCGATGGCGTAGGCCGTGACATAGCAGATGGCGCGCGCCGCGGCCGTCCGGGCCTTCATCGAAAGGAGTGTGCGCCGCACGTCCGGGTGCACCACGATCGGCGCCATGGAGGCGCCGTCCGTGGCGGCCTCGCCGCCCTGCTTACGCTCCTCGGCAAAGGCGCGCGCCTGCTGATAGGCGCGCTCGGCAACGGCCACGCCCTGGATGCCGACGCCGAGCCGTGCCCGGTTCATCATGGTGAACATGTAGTAGAGGCCGCGGTTCTCCTCGCCGATCAGCCAGCCGGCGGCGCCGCCATTGTCGCCCATCTGCATGACGCAGGTCGGGCTCGCATGGATGCCGAGCTTGTGCTCGACCGAGACGCAGAGAATATCGTTGCGCGGGCCGAGAGAGCGGTCGGTATTGACCAGATATTTGGGGACCAGGAACAGCGAAATACCCTTGGTCCCCTCCGGCGCATCAGGCGTTCGCGCCAGGATCATATGTACGATGTTTTCCGTTAGATCGTGCTCGCCGTAGGTGATGAATATCTTGGTACCCGAAAGGAGATAGCTGCCGTCCGCCTGCGGTACGGCCTTGGTCTTGATAAAGCGGAGATCGGAACCCGCATGGGGTTCCGTGAGCTGCATCGTGCCGCTCCATTCGCCCGTGATCAGCTTTTCCAGATACGTGCTCTTGAGCTGGTCGCTGCCATGATAATAGAGCGCCTCGGCGACTCCCTGGGTCAGCATGGGATTGAGGCTGAAGGCCATACAGGATGATTGCCAAAGCTCACCGACCGCCGTTGACAAAAGGATTGGCAGGCCCTGCCCGCCAAACTCCGACGGGCACGCCAGTCCGCCCCAACCCGCTTCTACCCATTCCCGGTAGACCGCATCCCAGCCCTCCGGCATGCGCACCGTGTCGTCTTCAAGTCGGGCCCGTTCGAGATCGCCTTGCCGATTGAGCGGCGCCAATTGCTCCGCCGCAAACTTTCCGGCCTCTTCGACAATGGCATCGACAACGTCCAGATCAAGGTCCTGGTAAAGACCTTTGTCGATCAGATC
>JAKSBI010000322.1 GCA_022361215.1 Hyphomicrobiales bacterium
CGGCTGCGCGTCGTCGATGCCTCGATCATGCCCACCATCACCAGCGGCAACACCAACGCGCCCGTCATCATGATCGCCGAGAAGGCGGCGGATATGATCCGAGACGACCGGCGCACGAGGCGCTAAGGTCTCGAGTATGAACACAATCGGACGACTGATCGGCATCGCCCGCAAGACCCGCAAGCGCGCACCCATGGAAGAGCTCGAGCGGGTGCGGATCGCCGTCGAGGGCGGCATCGAGGGCGATCATCGCGGCCACATGCGCCGCCGCTCCGTCAGCGTCCTGGCGCGCGAGGGCTGGGACGCGGCGCTCGCCGACCTCGATCCGCCGGCCGCCCTGCCCTGGACCTGTCGCCGGGCCAATCTCTTCGTCGAGGGCGTGGCCTTGCCGCGAGAGATCTGCGCCCGCCTGCAGATCGGCGCGGTCCTGCTCGAGGTCATGGACGAGACCTGGCCCTGCGCCCGCATGGAGGAGGAGCACCCCGGTCTGTGCAAGGCGCTGATCCCGGACTGGCGCGGCGGGGTCGTGTGCCGCGTCCTCGCAGAGGGCGAGGTCGCCCTCGGCGACGCGGTCGAGGTCATGCCGAGCCCGGAGGTGCGCCGCGCCGCGCAGGGGGCGTAACGGTCGGGCGCAGAATATCGTTGACCAATCCGACTATCGGACGCTCAATCCCCGGGGGTAGGTGGCAGACTTCAACGGGATACGCGCATGGGACGATGGCAAGCCTACGGGCCGCTGCTGGCGGCGGGCGAGCCGGTGATCGCGAAGACCTGCTACCAGCTCAGACCCGACGACCGTCCGGTGTTCCAGACCGCCCGGCGCAGCCGCCGGGCCGCGAACAGGAGGCCCAGAGTCCATGCCGGCGCCGCTGTTTTCGACGCCTCCGACTGATCTGGCCGGCGCCGCCCTCGTGGCCATGGACGAGGCGACGGCGGCCATACTCGGCCCCGCCCTGGCGGAGATCGATCCCTGGGCCCGCATGGGCTATCCGGCGTCGCAGCTCATGGCCTATCTGCAGGCCAACGATCCGGCGGTGCGCAAGTTCGCCATCCGCCGCGACGGCGCCACCGCGGGCGTGGTGGCGCTCAGGCATCCCTGGCTCAAGGGCC
>JAKSBI010000798.1 GCA_022361215.1 Hyphomicrobiales bacterium
CGTCCTGATCGTCGACGACGATCCGATCCTGTGCGCCCTCGCGGAGGTGTTCTTCGCGGGCCGCGGCGCCACGCAGATCCGCTCGGCGCTAAATGGACGCGACGCCCTCGACATCCTGCTGTCGGCCCAGAAGCCCATCGACTTCGTGCTCTGCGACCTGAAGATGCCGGAGATGGACGGCCTGCAGTTCCTGCGCCACCTCAAGGAGAACGACTATACGGGTCAGCTGGCGGTGCTGAGCGGCGAGCACGAGCAGATGCGCAAGACGGCCCGGCGCCTTGCCGACGCCTACGACCTGAAGCTCATCGGGACGCTGCAAAAGCCCTTCGACAACCACGCGCTGGAGCGGCTGATCCGAGAGGCGGAGGCGGCCACCGCCGGTTACGGGGACGATGCCGTGGCCGTCTCGGAGGACGACCTGCGCCTGGCGCTCGAGCACAGAGATATCCTGCCGTTCTATCAGCCCAAGGTCGACGCCGCGACACAGGCGCTGATCGGCGTCGAAGCCCTGGCCCGCTGGCGGCATCCCGACTACGGCACCATCGGTCCGAACGTCTTCATTCCCATTGCCGAGCGGTCCGGGCTCATCCAGAACGTCACGCAGTGCATGGTCCGGCACTCCATCGCCGATCTCGCCCGCTGGCGCCGGAGCGGGGTGGACCCGAAGATCGCCCTCAATCTGAGCCCGCGCAGCCTGAACTGGCTCGAGCTGCCGGACGAGCTGGCCTGCGGCATCGACGCGGCGGCGCTGGAGCGCGACAGGTTCGCCTTCGAGATCACCGAGAGCAAGCTGCTGGAGCAGAACGCGCGGACCGTCGAGATCCTCGCCCGGCTCAGAATGCTGGGCTTCGAGCTCTCCATCGACGACTTCGGGACCGGCTATTCGAACATCGACAGCCTGCGCGCCTTTCCCTTCACCGAGCTGAAGATCGACCGGTCCTTCGTGCAGAACGCGCGAACCGACCCCTTCGCCATGTCGTGCATCGAGGCCTGCGTCAAGCTCGCGCGCAATCTCGGCCTGCGCGTGGTCGCGGAAGGCGTGGAGACGGCCGAGGACCTGGCCTGCGTCTCGTCCGCCGGCGCCGACGAGGTGCAGGGCTTCTACATCGCAAAGCCGATGCCCGCCGAGGACTTCCTGGCCTGGTCGCTGGCCGCGCGCGGCAAACGCCTGACGGCCTAGAGCCCGTCGCGATCATTCTGATTCGCGCCATTGCTCTCGCTCTTTGGTGAAGCATGTCTTTTTCCCGAAACCGGCATCCACTTTCGGGAGACATGCTCTAGGGTCTGTGGACATTCACGTTGCGGTGCTCGCGGGTCCCATTCGAGGGCTGGCTAGGCGCGGAAGTCTCTTGCTCCACAAGGGCCTGAGGCGTTAATTATTGCGTCGGGGGTGCGAACAGCACGGATCTCACGCAGATGGTTCAGCACGGCACGGCAAGGCCCTGGAGAACCGGGTTGGGCGGCAGGTCGGCAAGCGGCCTGCTCTTCGCCGTCGCCATGGCGCTCGCGCTGGTGCTGCCGGCGCAAGCCGAGGCTGCGCCGGACCGGGCCGCAGGTTTCGTGCAGCGCATCTCCAAGGAGCTGATCGCCGCCGCGCATGCCGGCTCGATCCCCGCCATGACCCGCGCCATCCGCAGCTATGCCGACGTGCCGTCCATCGGCTCCTACTCGCTCGGCGACTATGCGAAGCGGCTGAGAAGCTCGTACCGCAACGTCTACCATGCCGGCATGACGCGCTTCATGGCGCGCTACCTGATGAACCAGTTCCGCACCTATCAGGTGGTCCGCGCCCAGGTCACCGGCCCGAGCTACCGCAACTCGGACGGCATCATGGTCGACAGCCTGGTGACGCTCAGGAGCGGCGCCACCCACCGCGTGCGCTGGCGGCTGGTGCAGCGCGGCCGCAGCTTCAAGGTGCGCGACGCCAAGGTGCTGTTCTTCTGGATCCTGCCCTATCAGCGCGACCTCTTCGTCAACTACATCCAGGACCAGGGCGGCAACGTGAACGCCCTGGTGGCCGCGCTCGGCGGCTGAGGCGCTTTCGGCGCGACGGGGCGCATCGGTCCTATCGCACCGGGACAGCTCAGCCCGCGGGATGGACCATCGGCTCGAGATTGAACCTCTCGGCAA
>JAKSBI010000161.1 GCA_022361215.1 Hyphomicrobiales bacterium
CAGCGGTCGATGGCGGGCCGATGCCTATCCGCCGCCGCCGCATTACTATCCCGAGGGTATCGAGACGCCCGAGACGCTTGGCAACCTGACGGCGCGCCTGGTGGAGCGCGGATACGGCGAGCAGGATGTGCGCAAGATTCTCGGGCTCAACTGGCTGCGCGTGTTCCGAGAGGTGTGGGGCGGTTGAGGGCCGCCCGGGGCGGCCCGACCGCGGCCTGTCGGCAAAGGAGGCGCTTGGGGTGATTGTCGTATTGGGGGCCGGAGTCGTCGGGCTCTTGACCGCCCATTATCTGGCGGCCCGTGGCGACCACGTCGCCGTGGTGGACCGGGAGTCGGCGCCGGCCGAGGCGTGCAGCCGCGGCAATGCGGGGATCGTGGCCATCGGGCATGCCGAGGCCTGGGCCGGACCCGACGCACCGGGCCGGCTTCTCAGGGCGGCGTTCGGGCGCGATCCGGCCATCAAGATCACGTCCTTTTGGGATCTCGAGCTGATGCGCTGGGGCGGCCGGTTCCTGGCGAACTGCACGAAGGCCGCCCATCGGCGCAACAGCGACCGCCTCTTGCGCCTCAGCACCTACAGCCGGGAGCTGTTGCGGTCCCTGGAGGATGAGCTGGCGCTCGAATACGGCCAACAGCACGCCGGCTCCATCTATTTCTTCCAGGACCCGCGTCAGTTCGAAGCCCGGCTCCGCAGCCTGGACGGCGCCGCGCGGGACGCCGGCGCATTTCGCGAGCTCTCCGCCGCCGCAATCGTCGAGTTGGAGCCGGCCTTGGCCCCCATCGCGGCCGATCTGGCGGGCGGATTTCTCTCCAGCGGCGATTTCAGCGGCGATTGCCATCTGTTTTGCCGCGCCCTGGCCAGCCATCTGCGGAAGAACAACCGGGTGAGCTTCTGCTACGACACCGACGTGACCCGCCTGCGCATCGAGAAGGGCCTGGTGAAGGCCGTGGAAACGGCTTCCGGGCCCGACCTGGACTGCGACACCGTCGTCGTCGCTCTCGGTGCCGGCACGCCGCGCGTGCTGATGTCCGCCGGCGCACGCGCGCCGATCTACCCCGTCAAAGGCTACTCGGCGACCTATCCGGTCATCGATGCCGCGCGCGCGCCGAAGCTCTCCGGCGTCGACGAGACCGCGCTCGTCGGCTTCGCCCGCTACGGCGACCGGCTGCGCCTTACCGCGATGGCGGAGTTCGCCGGCGGCGATCTCAGCACGCCGAGAGCGCGGCTGCAGGTGCTCGATCGCTATGCGGCCAGCGCCTTTGCCGGCGCCATCGACCTGACGCGGGCCGAGCACTGGGCCGGGTCGCGCCCCAGCACGCCGCAGGGGCCGCCCTATCTCGGCAGGCTCAAGCACTGCCCGAACCTCTGGGTGAACGCCGGCCACGGCCAGTTGGGCTGGACGATGGCCGCTGGGTCCGGGCGCATCGTCGCCGACCTGATAGGCGGGCGCCGCCCCGGCCTCACGGACGTGTCCGCCGAGGCCGCCTGGCTCGAACGGGCCTAGCGGAGACAGCCATGCACGTCCTCGATGCCGCGGCAACGCGCCGGCTGCTGCCCTTCGATGCGCTTCTGGAGGCCATCGCGGACGGCTTCAGGAGCGACTGCGAGGTCCCGCTCCGCCATCATCACGACCTTCCGAACGACGAAGAGGAGGACGCGTCGCTGCTCCTGATGCCCGCATGGTGGAGACAGGGATATGGCGGCGTGAAGCTCGTCAATGTGGTGCCGGGCAACGCGGCGCGCGGCCTCGCCGCCATATCGGCGAGCTACATCCTGTTCGACCGGGCAACCGGCGAGCATCTCATGCTTGTCGACGGCGGCGAGCTCACGGCGCGGCGCACGGCGGCGGCCTCCGCGCTCGCGGCCCGGATGCTCGCCCGCCGCGACAGCAGGACGCTGCTGGTCATCGGCGCCGGCCGCGTAGGGCGCAACCTGCCCTACGCCTACCGCGCGGCGCTGCCGATCGAAAAGGTGCTGGTCTTCAATCGAACCGTTTCCCGCGCCGACGGCCTCGTCGCCGACCTTCGGGCGGACGGCATCGATGCCGCGCTCTGCACCGACGTCGTCGCCGGCATCCGGGAGGCGGACATCGTCAGTTGTGCAACCCTCTCCAAGACGCCCGTCATCCGCGGCGCCTGGCTCGCGCCCGGACAGCACATCGACCTCATCGGCAGCTTCACCCCCGCAATGCGCGAAGCCGACGACCAAGCGATCCGCGAGGCCGCCGTGTACATCGATACGGAGCATGCGGTGGTCGAGAGCGGCGACATTGCCATTCCGATGGCGTCGGGCGCCCTGAGGCAGAGCGATATCGCGGGCACACTCGCCCAGCTCTGCCGCCGGGAGATCGCAGGACGCTCCGGGCCGCAGGAGGTGACCCTGTTCAAGAGCGTGGGGTCCGCCCTCGAAGACCTCGCCACCGCGGCGCTGGCCTACCGACACACCCTGGCCTCGGCCAAAGCCGGCCCGGCATGACGGTGTAGCCGGCTCAGCCGGTCAGTTCGGCCGCCCCAACTCGGCCTGTTCCATCAGAGCCGGCGCCTGCGCGATGGAGTCCGGGCCGAGCCGGATGCCGACATCGCCCAGAACATGCGCGAAGCCCTCGGCCGTATCGACCACCTCGTCGACGAGGCTGTCGCCGATCAGCGCGTAGGCACAGGCCCGCATCGCCGGGCAGGCGTTCTGCTGGGCCGCGGCGATCAGCGAGATCGCCATGCATTCATCGGGGCAGAAGCCCGCGCAGTCCGCTGGATAGATCTCGATGTCCCGGGCCGCCCGGGAACGCACCGTGCGCACCCAGCAGGCCAGCTCCGTGACGGCCGCCTTGGCCCGCTGCGGGCCGAGCACGCGGGCATAGTGGTTCCAGCCTACCTCCCAGCAGTTGATGTCGCTGGTCATGTAGCCGGCCATCCAGCAGCGGAAGCCCACCCCCACCAGATGCTCGGGGCCCTTCACCATCTCGAAGCCGGGGCGCCGCGTGCAGGACCCGTTCTCGCAGGTCGATGCATTCCGGCACACGTCGTTCGTCTCGTTCGTCATCTTCTTCAGCATGGATCTCTCCAGGCAAACTCTTCCCGTGAACCCGGGCCGGACCTCCGGCTCGGGCATGCTCATGGGGGCCGGACACGGTGCGAGCGAGGTTGCGCCCGGCCCCCTGCCGATGGAACGTCGTCGTTAGGAGCTAGGCCCGTCGTTAAAGGCGACCTTGTCGACGAGCTCGGAGGCCTTCTTGCGCAGCTCCGCGATCTTCGCGAGCGACAGCGCATCCGGCTTGAAGTCGCCCCACGACTTGACCAGGTCGGACCAGGGTACGCCGTCCTTGACCGGGTATTCGTGGTTGACCTCGGCGTAGATTTTCTGGGCCTCCTCCGACGACAGGAACTCCATCAGCTTGATGGCGTTGGCCTTGTTCGGCGCGTGCTTCGCCAGCACCATGCCCGAGAGATTGATGTGGGCGCCGCGCTGGGCGGTGTTGGGAAACAGCATCTTCACCGAAGCCGCCCATTTCTTCTGCTCGGGTTTCTTCTCGTTCAGCGCCATCTTGGCCATGTAGTAGGTGTTGCCGATGGCCAGATCGCACTCGCCGGCGAAGACGCCCTTCACCTGCGCGCGATCGTTGCCGGCCGGCTTGCGGGCCAGGTTGGCCTTGATGCCGCGCAGCCACTCCTCCGTCTTCTGCTCGCCGTGATGGGCGATCAGGGAGGCGATCAGCGCGACGTTGTAGACATGCTGGCCCGACCGGATGCAGATCTTCCCGCGCCATTTGGGATCGGCCAGTTCCTCATAGGTGACGGCGTCCTGGCCGACGCGCTCCTTGGAGGCGTAAACCACGCGAGCGCGCCGCGTCAGGCCGAACCAATGCTTGCCCGGATCGCGATACTGCTCGGGGATGTTCCTGGAGAGCGCGTCGGACGCGACCGGCTGGGAGACGCCCTTGTTGACGGCGCCGGTCAGCCTGCCGATGTCGACGGTCAGCAGCAAGTCGGCCGGGCTGTTCCTGCCCTCGGCGGCCATGCGCTCGATCAGGCCCTTCTTGGCGAAGACCACGTTGGTCTCGACGCCGGTCTTCTTGGTGAAGGCTTCGAGCAGCGGATTGATCAGGTAGGGCTGGCGATAGGAATAGATGTTCACCTCGTCGGCCGCGCTTGCGACCGATCCTGCGGCGACCGAGATAACGATGGAAAGAGCGGCACAGCTCAGGCCGCGCCTGGCACGGAACGACATCGTTCTGACCCTCCAATTCACCGGGTTCAAAGCCACGGCATCGGAAACGCAACGCCCCGCTCTGGGCGAGGTATGCAGCGAACGAAACCCAAGCAAGCAAGCCTGTCAATGCAAAAGCATCACTTTAGAATTATTAGAAATCTAAAGAAAACAATAGCTTAGAGGCGTTCTAAAGAAGCTGCGAACGGTTCGCAACTGAGGGAGGTCAAGCGAAACAAGGGTCTACTGGCCGGCCGGACAGGCCGGGCGCCGCGATTTCCGGCCCCTCTGCGGCCTGGAATGCGGCCGTAGGACGCACCCCCATAATGCGCCTGCACGGCCCGCAAGCTCTCCGGACCCGCTCATTGACCGCGGGCCCGATTCCCCCCATCGTGCGCCCCGGCGTATGGGTCGAAGTGTCGGACGTTCCCCTGCTCGCGATGCGGTACCGCAGCTCGAAACCGTCGAAGGCCGCACTGGCCGCTGCGATTGCGTTGGCGCTTTATCTGGCTCCGACGAGCGCCGCGGCGGTCGCGCGGCCTCCGGGCCTCGGCGCCTGCACGCTGATGGATGCTTTTCTGGACCGGCTCATGCTGGCGGAGTCGGGCGGCGACGTGCTCGCCAAGAACCCCCGCTCCTCGGCCCTGGGGCCCTTCCAGTTCATCCGAAGCACGTTTCTCGAAGTGAGCCGACGCCATTTCGCGGAGGAGGTCGCGGAGCTCTCCCAGGCCGAGATCCTGCGCCTGCGCACCGACCTCGACTTCTCCCGCCGGGTGGCGCGGGCCTATTCGCGGCAGAACGCCGCCGACCTGCGCCGGCGCGGCCTCGCCGCCAATGCCGCCAATCTGCGCCTCGCCTTCTTCGCGGGCGCCGCCGGCGCCGCCCGCGTCCTGACGGCGAAACCCGAAACGCCGGTCCCGCGCCTGCTGGCGGCCGAGGCGGTTCGGGCCAACCCGTTCCTGACCCGCATGACGGCCAGCGCCCTGTTGCGGAAGTCGGCGCGCGAGGCGGGCGGCCTTGGGCTTCTGGAGCTGCACCCGCATGAGGGCCGGTCCCGCGCCTCCGGCATCGCGACGATCAGGCTGCGCTGCAATCTGGGGCGCCCGAGCTGCCGGAAGTGGCTCTATCTGCGCAAGAAGAGGCTGAAACGCACACTGGCCCGCCGCGGCCTGAAGGACGCGCAGATCACCGTCGTGCGGTGAGCCACCGGCTCAGGTCTCGACGGGCTGCGTTTGCTTATCGGTCTCGGCGGCGGCCCCACCAGCGTCGGCGCCGTCGTCCGGCAGCTTCAGCTCGAAGACGATCTCCTGCTCGCCTTCCTCGGCCTGCTCCGCGTTGGTGCCGAGGCTCGGGAGCTTCAAATCGAAGAGGACATGCAGCGCCAGGTCGACATCCTTGGGATAGAAGGGCTTGTGGAGCACATCGCGGACCCCGAGCCACCGGAACGAGTTGGCCAGATCGCTGCTGCGGCTTGCCGTGATCAGGACGACCTTGACCTGATCGTTCAGCCTCTTCAGCAGCTCCAGCGTCTCGATCCCGTGCAGTCCCGGCATGTTGGCATCGAGAAACACGATGTCGTGGCGCCGCGCCTCGTAAGCCGCGAGTGCGGATTTGCCGTCCGCCACGTCTTCGACCTGCAGATTGAAGATGCTGTCGTGCAGCACCCTGCCGATCACCAGACGCACGGCCGAGGAATCGTCCACCACCAGAACCGAGGTGGGGGTTCGGAACCGCATATAGTTGTCGATGATGGCGTGCACGTCGGGCTCCGTGAACGGCTTCGACAGATACTCGTAGACGTTGAGATCACGGGCCGCCTGGAGCTTCTCGGCCTCGGAACTGGTCGACACCACCACGACGAAGGTGGCGGAACCGGCCTCGCGCGCTTCGGCGATGGCCTCCAGCCCGCTCGAGCCCGGCATATTGACGTCGACGAAGGCGATGTCGAAACGGCCGCCGATCAGCTCCTCGCGGCAGGCATCGCCGTCGGCGACCTCGAATGTCGTCAACGGCACGGCAGCGTTCTGCAGCCATCGCTCCAGGTAACGTCTGACCACGGAGGAATCGTCCGCGATCAGAATGTTGAGTGGTGGATTTGCGCTTGAAGACATGCCGACACCCCCCCTGACTGTCATCAGGAAACAAAAAAGGTCATCGGGCCATGACGTCTTCAGCATAGCGACAAACAGTATACTGAAACTTAACGCTGCGAGGCCGCCTGGACGCCACCGGACGGAGAGCCAGGGCCTCAGACCGTGACCACGCGCAGATTGTTGGTCGATCCGGGCGTCCCGAAAGGCACGCCGGCGATCACCACGATCTGGTCGCCGGTCCTGGCGAAGCCTTCGCCGGCGGCATGGGCGACCGCCTTGTCGACCATCTCGGTGTAGCTGGTCACGTCCTCGGAGCGGACGCTGTGAGCGCCCCAGAGCAGCGCCAGGCGCCGCGCCACGGCCAGGTCGGGCGTCAGGCTGATGACCTGGACCTCCGGACGCTTGCGCGCGATGCGCGTCGCCGTGGTGCCGCTGGAGGTGAAGGCGACGATGACCTTGGCCCCGATGGCGTTGGCCACGTCCGCCGCGGCGGCCGAGACAACATGCTGCGGCGAAGGCTCGACCACGGGCTCCAGCGCGCTGATGATCGAGCGGTAGGCTTGGTGCCCTTCCGTGTGCTCGATGATGCGGTCCATCATGGTCACGGTCTCGACCGGATAATCGCCGATGGCGGACTCCTGGCTCAGCATCACCGCGTCCGCGCCGTCGTAGATCGCGGTGGCCACGTCCGAGGCCTCGGCCCGGGTCGGGGCCGGCGAATGGGCCATGGAGTCGAGCATCTGGGTCGCCACGATCACCGGCTTGCCCGCCATGCGGCAGGCGCGGATCAGCTCCTTCTGGCGGCCGGGCACCTCCTCGGGCGGGATCTCCACGCCGAGGTCGCCACGCGCCACCATGATCGAATCGGTCAGCGCGATGATGTCGTCGATCG
>JAKSBI010000615.1 GCA_022361215.1 Hyphomicrobiales bacterium
AATGGGTGTCGTCGAGGCAGGCGGTGACGCCGTCGTCCATGACCATGCCGTCCTCGCCCAACATGATCCCGTAGCGGCAACGGCCCGGCCGCAGCGTGTCCCAGCGGTTGGTGTAGACCCGATCGAGAAACGTGCGCGCATCGGCGCCTCTTATGTCGATCTTGCCGAGCGTCGAGGCGTCGAGCATGCCGCATGACGCACGCGCCGCCAGGCATTCCCGCATCAGGGCCTCGTGGTGGCTCTCGCCCTCCTGGCGGTAGACCCAGGGCCGCAGCCAGTCGCCGACCGGCTCGAACAGGGCGCCGTGACGCACATGCCAGTCATGCATGGGCGTGGTCCGGCGCGGACGGAAGTGGGCGCCGACATACTGCCCGGCAAGGGCCGCGAGCGTGACCGGCTTGTAGGGCTGACGGAACGTGGTCACGCCCACCTCCGGTATGGCCTGGCCGAGGGCCTGCGAGAGAATGCCGAAGGCGTTCATGGTGACGGTCTTGCCCTGGTCGGTGCCCATGCCGACCGTGGTGTAGCGCTTGGCGTGCTCGACGGAGCGGTAGCCTTCGCGCACCGCGAGATGCAGGTCGCGCGCGGTGACGTCGTCCTGAAGGTCGACGAACGCCTTCGTCGCCTTGCCTGGGACCTGCCACATGGCGGATATGGCCGCCTGGGGCAAGCCCGGCTCCACCACCTTCGGCATCGCGGCGGGCTCCGCATCGACCCCCGCGTCGGACGCGGCGGCGGCGCCGGCCCACGCGCCCTCGGTCAGGCAGGCCCTCAGGTTCGTCGCGCCGTTGCAGGCGCCGGCGGAGCGCTCGCCCTGCCAGGATTGGCCAGGACGGAAGGCGGCGATGTCGTCGTCGTAGCGGAGCTTGCCGCGGGACTGGGAGAACAACGCGATGTTCGGCGAGAGGCCGCCGGACGCAAGGATCAGATCGCAGGCGCATACATGCTCGGACCCGACGAGGCCGCCCGCACCGTCATGGGACCGGATACAAGCCCGAGACACACGTCGTCGCCCGTAGGTGCCAGTCAGGACCGCGCCGCGATGAACCGCGATCCCACGCTCGGTCGCCTTTTCGAGCAACGCGTCTTCGATCTCCTCGCGCAGATCGACGATCGCGGCGATCTCGGCGCCGGCCCCTTGCAGATCGAGAGCAGCGGACCAAGCCCTGTCGTTATTGGCGAACAGCACGGCCCTGCGGCCCGGAAGCACGCCGTAGCGGTGCAGATAGGTGCGCGCCGCGCCGGCGAGCATGATGCCGGGCCGGTCGTTCTCCTGGAACACGAGCGGGCGCTCGATGGCGCCGGTGGCGAGCACCACCTGCTTGGCGCGGATGCGCCAGAGCCGCTGGCGCGGCAGATCGGCGGAACGCGCCTCGGGGGCCAGATGATCGCAGACCCGCTCCCAGAGACCGACGAAGTTGTCCGCGTAGTAGCCGAAGGCGCAGGTTCGCGTCAGCACCAGGACGTCGTCATGATCGCGCAACGCCGCCTCGACGCTGCCGACCCAGTCGACAGGTGTCCGGCCGTCGAGGGTCGTCGTCGCCGGATCGACGGAGAGCAGCTCGCCGCCAAGCCGTGCGGTCTCCTCCACCAGGATCACGCGGGCACCGCTCCTTGCGGCCGACTGCGCCGCCATCAGCCC
>JAKSBI010000826.1 GCA_022361215.1 Hyphomicrobiales bacterium
AAGTGCCCGATTCACCCCAAACCGGAAGTCGAATTGATTGTTTCCTCCCGCTCGGCCATTGAAACGGCCAGATTATCGAACCGAGACTGCTCCAATGACTGACGACGTGCTTTCCCGCCTGGCTTCGGTCGTTCGCGAACGCCGCACGGCGGACGCGGAAGGCTCCTATACGCGCCAGCTCCTCGACAGCGGCGCCGAGCGCTGCGCCAAGAAGCTCGGCGAGGAAGCGGTGGAGCTGGTGATCGCCGCCGCGGCCGAGGACGACGCGGCGGTGAAGGCGGAAGCTGCGGACCTGCTCTATCACCTGATCGTGCTCCTGGAGGCGCGCGGCGTCGCCCTCGACGACGTGCTGCAGGTGCTCGAGAGGCGCATGGGGACCTCCGGCCTCGCGGAGAAGGCCGGCCGCGCGAAGTCATGAGCCCGCTGTCGAAAAGCACGTACTCCCCCTATCTCACCTTCTCGAAGGCGGAATGGGCGAAGCTGCGCGCCGACACGCCCATGACGCTGAGCGAGGAGGACCTGGACCCCCTCGGCGGCCTGACGGAGCAGGTCTCGGTCGATGTGGTCGAGGACATCTATCTGCCGCTCTCGCGCCTCCTGAACATGTATGTGGAGGCGGCACAGCGGCTGCATCACGCCACCACGGGCTTCCTCGGCAAGACCGACGGCAAGATGCCGTTCATCATCGGGCTCGCCGGCAGCGTGGCCGTGGGCAAGAGCACGACGGCGCGCGTGCTGCAGGCGCTGCTGGCGCGCTGGCCCAACCATCCGCGCGTCGACCTGGTGCCGACCGACGGCTTCCTGTTCCCCAACGCGGTGTTGGAGAACCGGGAGATCATGAACCGCAAGGGCTTCCCGGAGAGCTACGACCTGCCGAAGCTGCTGCGCTTCCTGGGCGACGTGAAGGCCGGCCGCGCGCAGGCCGAGGCGCCGGTCTACTCGCATTTCTCCTACGACGTCCTGAAGGGCCAGACCATCACCGTGGACCGGCCGGACATCCTGATCGTCGAGGGGCTGAACGTGCTGCAGCCGGCGAAGCTGCCGAAGGACGGCAAGGAGATCCCGTTCGTCTCCGATTTCTTCGACTTCTCGATCTATATCGACGCCGAGGCCGAGATCATCGAGGAGTGGTATGTGGAGCGCTTCATGCGATTGCGGCAGACGGCGTTCCGCGACCCGGCCTCCTACTTCCACCGCTATTCCCAGCTCAGCGACGAGGACGCCCTGAAGACTGGCACCGAGATCTGGCGCACCATCAACCTGGTGAACCTGGAGGAAAACATCCTGCCGACCCGCCAGCGCGCCGACCTGATCATCCACAAGGGCCCCGGCCACAGCGTCGACGCGGTCGCCCTGCGCAAGCTGTAAGGCCCGAAATCCACGACCGCCGCTGTTCGGTTTAGACTGGTCGTGTCGCGGTGACTGGCTGCGCTTGCTGGTTTCTCGGAGTGCCCACAGGCCCTAAAGCATGTCTCCCGAAAGTGGATACCGGTTTCGGGACAAAAGACATGCTTCAACAATGAGCTAGAGCAATGGCACGAATCAGAATGATCGCGACAGGCCCTAGTCCTTCGCCAGATAGCCCTTCCAGAGCGCGTCGTCGCCGAGCGTGGCGACGAATTCGCGGTGGCTGGCGGTCTCGCTTTCGCTGAGGCGCGGCGGCAAAGGCTCCGGACGGGGCCGGATCGCGACCGGG
>JAKSBI010000608.1 GCA_022361215.1 Hyphomicrobiales bacterium
CGTCCTGAGCCAGTCGCCGCCGCTCGACACCCTCGGCGTCTTCGCCCGCACGGTCGAGGATCTGGGGCTGATCGCCGACTGCCTGACCGCCTTCGATGCGCGCGACCCGCAGATGTGGCCCCGAAGCCGCCCGCGCCTGCGCGAGACCGCCCTGGCCGAGCCGCCGGTCACGCCCATGCTGGCCTTCGTCAAGTCGCCCGTCTGGGACCACGCCGACGACGTCACCGAGGAGGCCTTCGCCGAGCTGACCGACGCGCTGGGCGCGCAGTGCGACGAGGTCGAGCTGCCGGAGATCTTCGACCGGACCGTCGAGCTGCACCGCACCCTCATGCTCGCCGACATCGCCAAGAGCTACGGGCCGCTGCAGGAGAAGGCGCCGGACAAGATCAGCGAGACGCTGACGGGCATGATCGATGAGGGCCGCCGCGTGCTGGCCATGGACTACAACCTCGCGCGGGACTGGCAGTCCGTGCTCTATGGCGGGCTGGAGCAGGTCTTCGAGCGCTACGACGCCATCCTGACGCCGGCCGCGCCGGGCCCGGCGCCCAAGGGCCTGGAGGCCACCGGCAGCCCGATCTTCAACACGCTCTGGACCTATACCGGCGTCCCGGCCGTGAGCCTGCCGATCCTGGAGGCGGACGGCCTGCCGCTGGGCGTGCAGCTCGTCGGGCCCAGGCGCGAGGACGGCCGGCTGCTGCGCACGGCCAACTGGCTGGTGACGCATCTGGCCCAATTGCAGAACGACTGAACGGAGTCCCGATCCCATGATCGACAAGATCCTCGTCATCGTCTCGATGCTGGCCATGATCGCGTTCTGCGGCACCGTGGTCTATTTCGTCGCCGAGCCCGACCTGATGGTGGTGACGGTGCTGGTGCTGCTGATGGCCGGCCACGACTTCTGGTCCGACGTCTTCCGCAAGAAGAAGCGCAACGGCAACGACGACAAGGCCGAGTAGCCGGCGCCGCGCGGCAGCGATTGATTAACCCCCACCTGATAGTCAGGTACGCTGAACGCCCCAGAACCCGGACCGCGGGTTCGCCTGACGGGCGGTTGATTGCTGCTGGTCCAGACCGACAAGAAGCGGCGCACCGAACGAAGCCGATCAATCCCGCTCCTCAGCCCGGACGCGTTCGTGTGCGGAGTCATATTGGGAGTGGTGCGTATGTTGTTCCGATCGTTCGGGTACGCCGGGGCTGCGGCCGTGGCCGTGGGGCTGACCGCAGCTCCGGTCGACGCCGGCGGCCCCTGGTACGGGGCCAAGGACCGTGTCCACGGGGAACGGGTTCTCAGTTGCTACAAGCAGATCAGGAAACCGGCCGTCTACAAGACGGTGCACGAGCGGGTCATGGTCAAGCCGGCCACCTCCCGCGTCGTCGTAACGCCGGCCAGGTACGGCTGGACGCAGGACCGGGTGCTGGTGCGCCCCGAGCGCGTCACGCATCGCACAGTCCCCGCCGTCTATCGGACCGTGCATGAGCGCGTCCTGGTGAAGCCCGCGCGGGATCGCGTCAGCGTCATCCCGCCCACCTACCGGACCGTGCGCGAGCGCGTGCTGGTGCGCCCGGCCGTAACGGAAGCGCGCACCACGCCGGCGACCTACCGCAGCGTCGCGGAGCGCGTGATGGTGAAGCCGGCCCGGCAGCATGTGAGCAAGATCCCGGCAAGCTATCGCACGGTGGCACGGCAGGTGCGGGTGCGCCCCGCCAAGACCATGGCCTATAGGACGCCGGCCACCTTCAAGACCGTGCACAAGCAGGTGCTGGTCGACCCCGGCAAGATCTACTGGAAGCACAGCCGGCATCGGCGCAACGCCGTGCTCTGCCAGGTGCAGACGCCGCCGCGCTACGCCATGACCGCCAAGAAGGTGATGGTGGCGCCGGCCCGCACCGTCCGCCATCGGGTTCCCGCCGTCTACAAGACGGTGCATTCCAAACAACTCATGTCGCCGGCCCGAAAGGTGGTGCACACCCGCCCCGCCGTCTATCGGACCTGGCACAAGACGGTGATGGTGACGCCGCCGCGCACCCATCACATCACCCGTCCGGCGGTCTACAAGACGGTCGCGCGCCAGGTCGTGGCCACCCCGGCACGCCATGTGCGCCACCACGTGCCGGCCGTCTACAAGACCGTGGCGCGCCGTGTGGTGGTGGCGCCGGCGCGGGTCGAGAAGATCGTGCATCCGGCCACCTACAAGACGGTCCGGCGCCGCGTCGTGCTGGCCCCGGCCCAGCGCCACATGGTCGGCAGCCCCGCCGTCTACAAGACCGTAAAGCGCCGCGTGATGGTCGCGCCGGGCCAAACCCACTGGCGCAAGATCCGCCACGCCCGGCCGCGGTGCTGACGCCGGCCCAGCACGTTTTCAAGGTGGAGGATTTGTACCCCCGGCCTAACGGCCGGGGGTTTTTCCTTACCGCTTGATAAAAGCCATCCACCCTTCTCCGTCATTCCCGCTAAAGCGGGAATGACGGAGAAGGGTGGCGCTTAATGTCGTCGGCCTCTCCAGCGTACGACGTGATGCAGACTCAACCTGGACCAGACAGGGCACATAGACCCCGCCCCGCCCCAAAGGCCCTAAACCACCGGATATGGGGGC
>JAKSBI010000209.1 GCA_022361215.1 Hyphomicrobiales bacterium
AAGCCGATGGGGACAACTGGCCTTGGTCCATGAGACCCCGCCTTGCCGAATCGGTATACTTCCCTCGACTGGGGCGGCTCGGGGCTATCCCGGGAGGACATCATGGACATTCTTTCGCTTGTCGCCGGATTGATCATCGGTCTGGTCGTTGCTTGGTTCTTTCTCAACATACGTTTCAACAAACGAATGGAGGGCCGCGAGGCGGAGCTTTCCGCAGCCAAGCGTAAGGTCGAGGAGGCCTTGGAGCAGGCCAACAACGCCCACGCGGTCACGCAGAAGCGCCTCGCAGATCTCGAAGCCAAGGAGGCGACAGCCGCGGCTCAGATTGCGTCACTCCGCGCGGATTTGAATGCCGCAGGCGAGGAACTGGAGAACGTCAAGGCAGATGCCGCCGAGAAGTCGGCCAGGATCTCGGAGATCCAATCCGAGAGCGACGATCTCAAGGCAAGGCTGGCGGCGGCCGATGAGGGTCGCTCGGAACTGGAGGCCCAGCTCAACGAGGCTCGAACGGCACGTGACGCTGCCGGCGCGGACAGTCGGGCGCGGATCGAAGACCTCCAAGCTGACCTCGGTCGCCGCGATGACGAGATTGCCCGGTTGCGGGCCGAACTGGCCGATCTGCGCATCGTGTCCGAGACCCAGGCGGAAACGCCACCGGCTGCGCCAGTGCCCGAACCGGCGCCGGCGGCGGACAATGGGTCCGCACCCGTGTTTACCACCGATGCGGGCGGCTCGCCCGACGATCTGACGAAGATCAAAGGAATTGGACGCGTACTCAACGACAGGCTCCACAAGCTCGGCGTCACGACGTTTCGCCAGATCGCCGACTTCACCGAAGACGATATCGCGCGCGTCGACGAGGAATTGGACTTCCCGGGCCGCATCGAGCGCGAGAAGTGGGTGGAGCAGGCCAAGGCAATCGTTGGCGGCAACGCCGGTTGACGCCAGTTGCAGCCCCGGCCGCTCCGAGCCGAGCGGCCGGGCAGATCAATGTTCCTGCTCGTAGCGCGGCATATGCATCGCCTGGACAGCATCGCACCCAGGCGCTTGATGCTCTCCACGCTTCATTTCAGCCCACTCCAGAAAATCCACAGCCATTTGTCGAGCGCGCCGACCCATGGCACATGGTCTGCACAGCTCGGCCGTCATACAACTGTCATCCGACTGTCACACAAGCGGCCTACCCCATGCCGGATGAGCGGGCCAAAACGAGTGACGGCGCGCCGTTCGCAAACCGTCGCCGGTCAGGATATGACGAAGGACGAAAGCGACCCTGGAGGCAACCTCGTCCTCGTTGTCGGTGCCAGTGGTGTCGGTAAAGACACGCTGATCGATGCTGCACGTCGCCGCTTCGCTGCTGACACGGCATTCATCTTCCCCAAGCGGGTGATCACCCGCGCGAGCCAGGCGGACGAGCCACATATCGCAGTCACCGAGCAGGAGTTCCGTCGGCTCGAGGCCGATGGCGCGTTTTTTCTGGCGTGGCAGGCCCACGACACGAGCTACGGCATTCCAATCCGGGCCAAACGCGACCTGGAGGCAGGACGGACCGTCGTCATCAACGTGTCACGCACGGCCATCGGACCGGCACGACAGCTTTGGCCCCGGATGCGGGTCATTCACGTCACCGTGGGCCCGGACATTCTGAAGGACCGTCTGCTCGCGCGTCGGCGCGAATCCCAACGCGCGGTCGAACGCCGCCTGAAGCGCGCCGACGCCGTCGCGGTCCCGCAAGAGCCATGGGTTCATCAGGTGGACAACAGCGGCGACGTCGCCTCGGCCGTTGCCCGGTTCATCGAGTTGATCTCCAACAGCAAGAACGGGCAATCCGGTTCAGGCTGAGCCGTCACGCCGCACCTTGCCACTGGCGTGCCCCTACAGGCGGGCAGTTCAGAATTTCCGCTCTTTCCACGAATTGGAGGATAGCCTTGCTGCGGTCGCCGGCCGGCGCAAACGCGACTGCCTAGTATGCGCGCGCTTGCCGTACCCACAGACGGTGCATTTGGCAATCGGTGTCGCCGACGCCTCGCTTCCCTAGCATTATTCATTCCAAGAATCCCTATTTTAATAGAAATCGATTTCTTTTTCTGCCGATATTATCCCATTCTCTAGAAACAGATTCTAAAATAGCCAAATTGGCAGACACGGTCTCGCGTCCCACGACGGACCCGAGCCGAACCGCTTGGACGAACCGCACGGAACCCGCAAGGCATGAAGTACTTTCCGATCTATGTCGATCTGGACCGGCAGCCGGTTCTTGTCGTTGGCGGCGGCGAGCAGGCGGCCCAGAAGGTCCGGCTGCTGTTGAAGACCACCGCCGACATCACCGTCGTGGCCGAAGCGCTCGAACCCGAGCTCGAGAAGCTTGTCTTGGACGAGCGCATTCAGGCGGAGCGACGCAACTTCCACCCAAGCGACATCGAAGCCAAGCGGCTCGTCTACGCGGCGACCGGCGACGAAGGCGCAGATCGCGCCGTGGCCGATGCGGCGCGAGCGCGCAACGTGCCCGTCAACGTTGTCGACCGGCCGGATGTTTGCAGCTTCATCACGCCCGCAATTGTCGACCGCGATCCGGTGACGGTGGCCATCGGCACCGAGGGTGCCGCACCCGTTCTGGCGCGCGAGATCAAGACCCGACTGGAGCGGGATCTACCCGACGGTTTGGGGCGCGTGGCCGACCGCGCGCAAAGGTTGCGCGCCCGCGTAGCGCAGGAGATTGGCGACGGCCGGCTGCGCCGGCACCTTTGGGAGCGTCTCCTGAAGGGCCGGTTCCGGGAGCGCGTTCTTGCGAGCGACGAGGCGGGCGCTCGGCAGGCCTTTGAGATGGAGGTCCACGCGGTCAAGCGGGACGCAGGCCGTGCCGGACACGTGGCCTTGATCGGGTGCGGCCCGGGCGATCCGGATCTGCTGACCCTGCGGGCCCAGCAGCGTTTGCAGGAAGCCGACGTGCTGGTGGTCGACCGACTCGTCAATCCGCGCATCCTGGAGTTCGCCCGCCGTGACGCCGAGCGCATCTTCGTGGGCAAGACCCCCGGCGGCCCAGCCACATCCCAGGACGAGATCAACCGGATCCTGGTTCACGAGGCCGAAGCCGGCAAGACGGTGGCCCGGCTCAAGGGCGGTGATCCTCTGATCTTCGGCCGCGCAGTCGAGGAGATGTCGGCGCTCCAACAGGCCGGCATCGCCTGCGAGATCGTGCCCGGAATCACGGCGGCTCATGCGAGCGCCGCCTCCCTCGCCTTGCCTGTGACCAGCCGCGGGCTTCACCGTAAGTTCTCGGTGCTGACCGGTGCAACGGCCGACGGGGTCCTGGACCACGATTGGTCGGCGCTGGCGCGAAGCGGCGAGGCATTCGCCATCTACATGGGCGTGCGCACGGCGCCTGAGATCCGGCGCCGGCTGCTGGACGCGGACATGGCAGCGGACACGCCCGTGGTGGTCGTCGAGAACGCCACCTTACCGAACGAGCGGGCGATCGCCACCAATCTCGGCGATCTTGCCGTCTGCATGATTCGAAAAGGCGTCAGAGGTCCCGCCATTCTGTTCGTGGGGCTGGATTGGACCGATCTGGGTCTGGCGGCGCCGAACAAGGTGGAGCGGTTTTTCCGAGAGAACATCGTGCCATTCGAGCAGCGTAGCGACGCGTCGACCGGCACGGACCAGAAGGAAGCAGTGGGATAAGACCATGGCAAAGAAACAATCCGACATTCACGTGCTGACGGCGAACAGACTGAGCGACGGCATTGTCGTGTTCCTGACCGCCGGCGGAGGCTGGAGCGAATGGATCGACAACGCCGTCGTCGCCCGCGGCCCGGCGGCAGCCGCAGAGCTGGAGCAAGCCGCCCTGGCAGCAGCGCAGAGCCAGCGCGTCGTCGCCCCCTATCTGGTTGACGTGACCGAGACCGAGAGCGGCATCGTCCCGGTGCACCACCGCGAGCGCATGCGCACCAAAGGTCCGAGCGTTCGTCTCGATCTCGGCAAGCAGGCGGTTGCACACGCCGGTATCACGGAGCGGCTGGCACTGGCCGGCTGACGGAGCGACATGTACCGATACGACGAGTTCGACGACCGCTTCGTCCGCGAGCGGGTCGCCCAGTTCCGGGACCAGGTGGACCGGCGCCTCAACGGCGATATGACCGAGGAAGCGTTCCGGCCGCTGCGGCTGATGAACGGCCTCTATCTGCAACTGCACGCCTATATGCTGCGCGTAGCCGTCCCCTATGGCACGCTGTCGTCGCGGCAGATGCGTCAGCTCGCCTTCATCGCCGATCGCTACGACCGGGGCTACGGCCATTTCACCACACGGCAGAACATTCAGTTCAACTGGCCGGAGCTGACGGATGTGCCCGACATTCTCGAGCATTTGGCCGATGTCGAGATGCACGCCATCCAGACCAGCGGCAACTGCATCCGCAATGTCACCGCCGACCAGTGGTCGGGCGTGGCCGACGACGAGATCGAGGATCCCAGGCCCTATGCCGAGCTGGTCCGTCAATGGTCGAGCCTGCATCCGGAGTTCTCGTTCCTGCCGCGCAAGTTCAAGATCGCCGTGACCGGTGCGCCCAACGACCGAGCCGCCGTCGCCTTTCACGACATCGGGCTCAGGATCAAGCGCAACGACGACGGCGAGGTCGGTTTCGAGGTTCTTGCGGGCGGCGGCCAGGGCCGTACGCCGATGGTGGCGGTCACCGTGCGCGACTGGCTCGCCAAGGACGAGCTTCTGCCCTATCTCGAAGCCATCATGCGGGTCTACAACCTGCACGGACGGCGCGACAACAAGTACAAGGCGCGCATCAAGATCCTGGTGCATGAGCTCGGCGCCGATGAGTTCCGCCGGCAGGTAGAAGCCGAATATGAGCGCATCGACGCCCCGGCCCTGCTCCCCCCCGAGACGGAGCTCGCGCGCATTGCAGGTTACTTCGCGGCCCCGCACTACGATGCGCTTCCCAATACGGATGCAACGCTGGAACGTCTCCGCAAAGCCGACGCGTCCTTCGCGGCCTGGGCCGACATCAATGTGGCGAAGCACCGGGTTCCCGGCTATGCCATCGTCAACATCTCGCTCAAGCCGATCGGCGGTATTCCGGGCGACGCCACGTCCGATCAGATGCGTGCCGTCGCTGACCTGGCCAAGCGTTTCAGCCTGGACGAGATCCGGGTCACGCATGAGCAGAACCTGGTCCTTCCGCATGTCCGCAAACAGGACCTGCATGAGCTTTGGCAGGCGCTCAAGACGTCAGGGCTGGCGACGGCGAATATCGGCCTTGTAACGGACATCATCGCCTGCCCCGGCCTCGACTACTGCCAACTGGCAACGGCGCGCTCGATCCCCATTGCGCAAGAGATCAGCGAGCGCTTCGGCAGCGCCGAGCGGCAGAGGGTGATCGGTGATCTGAAGATCAAGATCTCCGGCTGCATCAATGCCTGCGGGCATCACCATGCCGGTCATATCGGCATTCTCGGGCTGGAGAAGCGCGGCGTGGAATCCTACCAGATCACCCTCGGCGGCAGTGGCGACGAGACGGCCTCGATCGGCGAGATCATCGGTCCGGGCTTCGCGGCCGACGCGGTGGTCGATGCGGTCGAGACCATCGTCGACACCTATCTGGACCTGCGCCAAGACGATGAGACGTTTTTGGAGGCCTATCGCCGGCTCGGCACGGCCCCGTTCAAGGAGGCGGTCTATGCCACTCATTAGCCACGGTGCGATTGTCACCGACACATGGGCACCGCTTGCGGATGACGAGCCCGCGCCCGAAACGGACGATGTGATCGTCTCTTTGGAGCGTCTGCTGCGCGAGCAGGAGGAGCTGTTTCGCCGCAAGGGCCGCACGGGCGTCGTTCTCGACAATGCGACCGACCCGGAGGAGCTCGAGCATCTTCTGGGCAGCCTGGACCTGATTGCCCTCCGGTTCCCGGCCTTCACCGACGGACGGGCCTATTCGCAGGCCCGGGTGCTGCGGCAGCATCTGGGCTTCGAGGGCGAGTTGCGCGCCACCGGCCAGGTGCTGGCGGACCAGGCGGCCTTTCTGCTGCGCTGCGGCTTCGACACGTTCGAGGTCGGCGAGGACGAGCGGCTGGAGGTCTGGCAGCGTACCGGCAGCGCCATCACGCTCTCCTATCAGCGCGGCTTCCGCGACACCGGATTGGCGACGCGGGACACGTTAAACGGACGAAAGGGAGCGACGGCGGCGCGACCGGCGCCCATCGTCGAAGTCGTGTCGTAGCGGTGGCTGTCGGCTCCCGCGAGATGCCAATCCTGTAGAGCAGCCTCGCATCGTCTGACCTACGACCAATTGACCATACTCTCCGCTTGACCTATCTCAAGCTTGAACCGGCGTGTCACTGCTAGACGAAAGCGCCGAAGGAATTCCCAGATGCTGAAGCTTGCTGACGAAAGTCCGTCTACGCGGTCGCGCCCGCATGTGGTGCGCTTCGCGGGCGACTCCGGCGACGGCATCCAGCTCGTCGGCTTCGAGTTCGCCAAGTCGACAAGCCGGACCCAGGCCGATTTCATGACGTTTCCGGACTTTCCGGCAGAGATCCGGGCACCTGCCGGATCGCTGTTCGGCGTCTCGGCCTATCAGATCCAGTTCGGCTGGGACGAGGTTCTGACACCCGGCGACGACGTGGATGTGTTGGTCGCCTTCAATCCGGCAGCCCTGAAGACCAATCTCAATACGCTGAAGCGCGGCGGCCTCCTGATCGTCGACGAGCAGGCCTTCGACGCGCGCGGCCTCAAGAAGGCGAAGCTGGATGCCAACCCACTGGAGGACGGGACCGTCGCCGACTACCGGCTCATCCCGATCGAGATTACCAAGCGCACGCTGGAAGCGCTGGCGCCACTTGAGCTCGGGCGCAAACAAGCGGTACGCGCCAAGAACTTCTGGGTGCTCGGCCTGGTCTACTGGCTGTTCGAGCGCAAGCTCGCGCCGACGGAAGGCCAGCTGAAGAAGAAATTCGCGGCGACACCCGAGGTCGCCGAGGCCAATGTCGCGGCCCTCAGAGCAGGCCACGCTTATGGCGAGACGCTTGAGATCGCGGCCTTCGAACGGCCTGCAGACGCGCCGCCGGCCGCCAACCGCCATCGCATGATCTCGGGCACCGAGGCGATGGCGCGCGGGATCGCAGCCGTTTCGATGCTCGCCGGGCGCGACGTCCTCTACTGCTCCTATCCGATCACACCGGCTTCGGCCCTGCTGCACAGCCTCGCCCGTATCGGCGGCGGCGTACAGACGTTCCAGGCCGAGGACGAGATCGCAGCCGCATCGGCCGCCATTGGCGCCTCCTACGCCGGATCGCTTGGTGTCACAGCGAGCTCGGGCCCCGGGCTCGCGCTCAAGACCGAGGCTCTCGGCCTAGCCGTCGCCGCCGAGCTGCCCCTTGTCGTAATCGACGTACAGCGCGCCGGTCCCTCCACAGGCATGCCGACCAAGCCCGAGCAGTCGGACCTGACGATGGCCATACACGGACGCCACGGCGAGGCGCCCTGCCCCGTGCTGGCGCCGGCGACGCCATCGGACTGCTTCTCCGTCATGATCGATGCGGCCGAGATGGCGGTCAGCGCCATGACACCCGTCATCGTCCTGTCCGATGCCTATCTGGCCAATGCCGCCTCGGACTGGGAAGCGCCGGACGTGGGCGCTCTGCCCGATCTGACCCAGTCACCGGCAGGCATCGAGACACCGTTCGCGCCCTTTGCACGGAATCCGGAGACGCTGGCGCGTCCCTGGGTCCCCCCCGGCACGTCCGGCCTCGCCCACCGCATCGGCGGTCTGGAAAAGCAGGATGGCAGTGGCGACATTTCCTACGATCCGGCCAACCACGAAGAGATGGTGCGGCTGCGCACGGAGAAGATCGCGCGCATTGCCGATCGGCAGCCCCAGATCGAGATCGAGACCGGCGTCGAGACGGGCGACCTCCTGGTCGTCGGCTGGGGGTCGACCTACGGTGCTATCAAACGGGCGGTGCGGGAGCTCAATGCTGACGGCCATCGGGTCGGGCACGTGCATATCCGCCAGCTCTGGCCTCTGCAGCGTGGTCTGGCCGAGGCATTCGATCGCTTCGAGCGCGTCTTGACGGCCGAGATGAACACCGGCCAGCTTGCCTCGATCCTGCGCAGCGAGCTCGTCAGGCCCGTCGACTGCATTTCACATGTGACCGGGCAGCCCTTCCGTGTCGCGGATCTCAAATCGAGACTGCTTGATCGTCTGGAGACGAATGCATGAACGTGATGCCCCTGAAAGCCGCCGACTTCGCCTCGGATCAGGAGGTCCGCTGGTGCCCCGGCTGCGGCGACTACGCCATTCTGAAGGCCGTGCGCCAGACGCTCAGCGACATCGGCCGGTCGCCCGACGAGGTGGTCTTCGTCTCGGGCATCGGCTGCGCGGCGCGTTTCCCCTACTACCTCTCGACCTACGGCTTCCATACGATCCATGGGCGCGCGCCGGCCGTGGCCACCGGCATCAAGCTCGCCAATCCGGATCTCGATGTCTGGGTCGTGGGTGGCGACGGCGATTTCCTCTCCATCGGCGGCAACCACGTGATGCATACGCTGCGGCGCAACGTGGACCTGAACCTGCTCTTGTTCAACAACGCCATCTATGGGCTGACCAAGGGCCAATACTCGCCCACCTCGCCGATCGGCACCCGCTCGCCCTCGACGCCGTCAGGCTCCGTAGAGCAGCCCGTGAACGCAGCGCTGTTCGCCCTTGGCGCCGGCGCCCGCTTCGTAGCCCGCAGCGCCGATACGCTGCAGAAGCATCTGCCGCCGGTGCTGAAGCGCGCCCATGAGAACCGGGGCGCGTCTTTCGTCGAGATCCTGCAGAACTGCATCGTCTATTTCGACGGTGCCTTCGGCCCCATCAATGACAAGACCGAGGCGCCCGATGCGGTCATTGAGCTGGTGCATGGAGAGCCCATGATCTTCGGCAAGGAGCGCGATGAGGGTCTGGTCTACGACGGCAGCGGCTGCCAGGTGGTGAAGCTCGAAGATATCGGATCGCAGGACGAG
>JAKSBI010000317.1 GCA_022361215.1 Hyphomicrobiales bacterium
CTCAGCCGTTCCAGTCCGGGACGGCCTGCTCGTCGATGCGCCCGGGTCCGTGCACCTCGATCAGCTCCAGGTCGTCGGAGCAGCCGACGATCTCGTGCGGGATGCCCTTGGGCATGTAGTGGCAGTCGCCCTTCTCGAGCCGGACCGGGCCGACGTCCTTCAAGTCCATCTCGATCCAGCCCGAGAGCACGTAGCACCAGTGGAACATCACATCGTGCTTGTGCTTGCCGAGCGGTTCGGAGACGCCACCGTTCCTGGCGCGGATCACCTGCGCCCGGAAGGCGCCGCTGGTCGGCTCTTCCAGTCTGAGATTGCGTTGTTCGAAGCAGTCGCGCCGGCCGGGCTCCCAACGCGCGTCCTCGGCTCGGCTCAAAGTGTAACCGTTGGTGTCGTCGCTCATCACCTGCTTCCCTCGAACGAACTGGATCGATCAGTCTCAAGTTCCGCAGTACGGCTGCCATCCAGTCTTCGGACTTCGCGACCTTTAGTTGAGTATAATGGCACGTTTCGCGCCGCCCCAACGCGATTCCGGGAACAAGGCTAGGCCAGGATTCGGTGGTCTAGAATTGTCATTTCATTCACGATATTCGTGACGACAGTTCACGAATAGGCGTTCCTCCGTCCGGCAGCCGGGCGGGCGCGCCGACCCTGTATACCGGAGGCCCGGCGACCTGTCCGGGAGACGTCCGATGAAGCAGCTGGACGAGATGCAGACCTTCGTTCGGGTCGTCGAGAACGGCAGCTTCGCGGGCGCCGCGCGCCACCTGTTGCGCTCCCCGTCCGCCGTCAGCAAGGTCGTCAGCGGCCTGGAGGCGCGCCTCGGCGCACGGCTCCTGATCCGGACCACGCGCATGCTGCGGCCGACCGATGCCGGCCGCATCTATTACGAGCGCTGCCGCCGCATCCTGGCCAGCATCGAGGAGACCGAGGCGGTCGTCTCGCAGGCGCACGGCACGCTGCAGGGCCATCTCAAGGTCGGCGGCCTGGCGACCTTCGCGCGCAGCCGGATGCTGTCCGTAATCGCCAAGTTCATGGAGCGGCACCCCAGAATGACCGTCGAGCTGGTGCAGCGGGACCGGCGTGTCGAGCTGACCCTGGACGACGTGGACGTGGCCATCGTCATCGGCGAGGTGCTGACGAAGAGCGTGCAATGCGTGCCCCTGGTGCCGAGCCGGCGCATCGTCTGCGCCGCACCCGGCTATCTGGAGCGGCACGGCATGCCGGCCAAGGTCCGGGATCTCTCCGAGCACAACTGTCTGGCTTTCAACCAGCTCCGTTACCTGAACGTCTGGGAGTTCGTGGAGAACGGCCGCGTGATCTCCTTCGAGGTGGACGGCGCCTTCACCACGAACAGCTTCGTGCTGCTGCGCCAGGCCGCGCTCGAAGGGCTCGGCATCTGCCGGTTCTCCGACTTCGTGATCGGCCCCGACGTCAGGTCCGGAGCCCTGGTTCCGGTGCTCGCCAACCAGACCGCGCCCGGCGACCGCCACATCTGCGCCATCTATCCGCGCCAGTCGTCCGGCGTCCGCAAGGTCGAGACCTTCGTTCAGTTCCTGAAGGAGGCCTTCGGCA
>JAKSBI010000570.1 GCA_022361215.1 Hyphomicrobiales bacterium
GCGAGATCAGCTCGTGCATGCACGCCAGCTCGGCCGCCGCCACGATGGCCGCCGGGTCCGGGTCGGGCCTCAGCCGCGCCACATTGGCCGCCACCGTGGCCGGGAACAGCTCCACGTCCTGCGGCAGGTAGCCCACATGGGTGCCGAACTGCTCCCGGCTCCAATGGCGCACATCCGTGCCGTCCAGCCGCACGCAGCCCGCGGTGGGCGCCAGCGCGCCGACGATCAGGCGCGCGAGGGTGGACTTGCCCGCCCCCGTGGCGCCGATGACCGCGAGTGACTCCCCCGGCGCCAGCGCGAACGACACCTCGTTGAGAATGGGGCGGCGGCGCCCGGGGAGCAGGACCGTCAGGCCCTCGACGCTCAGCAGCCCCTGCGGCGCCGGCAAGGGCAGGCGGGGCGTCTCCGCCTGCCCGTCCTCCAGCAGCGCCGTCACCCGGTCGTAGGCGTGGCGCGCCTGCACGGCGCTGCGCCAGCCCTCGATGGCGCCCTCGATGGGCGCCAGGGCGCGGCCGGCGATGATCGAGGCCGCGATCATCATGCCCGCGGTCAGCTCCGCCTGCAGCGCCAGATAGGCGCCCCAGCCGAGCATGGCGATCTGCAGGCAAAGGCGCAGGAACTTCGAGACGCCGGTGATCGCGGCATTGCGGTCGTTGGCGTCGGCCTGGGCCCGCAAGGCCTCGGCGTTCTCCCGGCCCCAGAGCCGCAGGCAGTCCGCCGCCATGCCCATGGCCCGGATCACTTCGGCGTTGCGGGCATGCCCCTCGGCCTGGGCGAAGGCCGAGCGCCCATGCCCGCCGAGGCGCGCCAGGGGCTTGGCCGTCAGCACCTGGTTGGCCACGGCGATGGCCAGGAGGACGACGGCGCCGAGCCCGGCGAGCAGGCCAAGCTGCGGATGAATGAGAAAGACGACCAGGATATAGAGCGGCGCCATCGGCGCGTCGAACATCAGCGGCATGACCGAGCCGCTGAGGAAGGTGCGCAGATGCGCCAGGTCCCGCAGCCCCTGGATGTCCTTGTCGGCCGCGTGCGAGCCCTGCAACGCCGCCACGAAGACCGGCCCGCCGAGGCGCGATTCGAGCCCCAGCGCCATGCGCGTCAGCACGAACCGGCGCAGCAGGTCGAGCCCGGCCATGACCAGCAGGGCGCCCACGGCCACGACCGTGAGCATGACCAGCGTGTCCATGCTGCCGCTGATCAGCACCCGGTCCGACACCTGAAACAGGTAGATCGGCAGGGTCAGGAGCAGCAGGTTCACCGCCACGCTGAATAGCGCGGCCAGCGCCACGGCCCGCCGGCAGGCAGCGAGGGCGCCCTGCAGGACATCGTCACAGAGAGGGGGAGGGCGGGGCGCCCCGGCCCGGGGGGCATCGGCGCCAGTGCCGCGCCGCGCCCCGTCCTGCTTCACGCGTTGCCGGCGCTTCGCCGCGCCGGCAACGGTCGTCCCGTGCACGGGCCTGGCCGCCCTAGGTCAGGACC
>JAKSBI010000402.1 GCA_022361215.1 Hyphomicrobiales bacterium
AGACCCGCACATTGTGCCGCGCGAAGAGCGCTTGCATGGCCGCGCGATCTTGGCCGGCGATGCGCGCGAGCAGGTCACGGTCCATCCGGGCGTCGGTCATTCACAGCACCATGGCCCGAAGCGATCCTGTCCATTGGTCGTCACGGGGCGGGAAAAGGTTCAAGGGGTTCACAGATTTTCTGACGTGGCAACATTACACCGGGAACGTGGCGAAGGTCACGATGAGCGGGCAGGGTGCAGATTGGGGCGGTGGGGCGCTGTGAGCTTCGCCACACGATCCTGAATCGCAGAGGATTCAATCGTTTGCGGGACATGGCCGATTGTAGGCAAAAGGGGCTGGTCGGCGATTCTCGATTTTGCTAGCGTCGCAGACGTGAAGTGATTCGCGCCTGCGAACGCCCACGCACTCCCCACTCGAAGTGTGCCGTTTTGCGTAGCCGACCGAGAGGACTCCGGTGCCTTGGACGATTCGCCGCGCGCCCTGCGTCGGGACCCGCGTCTCAGTCGCGTCCCAGTATCTCCTATCAGTCCTGCGTCGGCGTAGCGTTTGCAACGGAAAGAGGCCGTCTGAAGCCCCAAATCAGACAGCCTCGATCTCGCAAGTGACAAGTCAAGCGATGTGTCTGCGTGCATTTAGGGAGGAGGCGGAAGGTGAGAGTTAGCCCCCCGAACTAACACTTTCACCTTCCGCCAGTCCCGTTGGCCAGGATCGTGCAATCCTGCGCTGCCGGCCGTTCAGCCCCCTGGACGACCTACAGCTTCCCTCTCTCCCGGCGTTCCCCGCGCATGATTCTCTGTCACAGACAGAGTTGTGGAAAAGCCATTAACAATTGGTTAATTTCGAGGTTGAGCGATTCGCCGGCAACAACCGTTTCGCGTCCTCCGGTGGCAGTGCTGTTGCGTTTGGGCTGAAGCAACACATGGCGGGGGACCTTCCATGCAGATTTCTGACGTCAGTCGATTTGCGTCTGTAACCCAGGGCTTCGACGCGCTCGACCTGGTCGAGCCGGAGGGCGACGGCCTGGCCGCGCCGCGGCCCATTTCCGTCCTCGTGATCGAGGACGACGACACGGATTTTCATATCACCCAGCGCACCTTGCTGATGATGGACACGTTCGACGCGACGATCCATCACGCACGTTCCCTGGAAGAGGCGCGCGAGGCGGTGCTGGGGAACAGCTTCGACGTGGCGCTGGTGGATTTCTGCTTGGGACTCGAGACGGGCGCCCGGGCGCTGCAGGACCTGGGCGGCCGGAACGGCGCGGTCGCGCCCATTCTGCTCACCGGAATGCCGGGCCAGGACGTGAAGCAGATCGCGCTCAGGGCGGGCGCCATCTACTGCATCGACAAGAACCAGCTTTCGCCGGCCCTGCTCGAGAACACGATCCGTTGCACGCTGCACACCTATGCGCTGGAGCGCAAGCTGCAGGACCTGGTGATCGCGCTGGAACGCGCCAACCGGGCGAAGTCGGACTTCTTCACGAAGATCGGGCACGACCTGAAGACCCCGCTCAACGCCATCATCGGCTATTCCGACGCGCTCTCGTCCGAAACCTTCGGGCCGGTCGGCCAAGCCAAGTACAAGGAGGCCGGCGAGAGCATCAAGGAAAGCGGCCTGCACCTGCTGGAGGTGATCAACAATCTGATCCAGCACAGCCTGAGCCAGGGCGGGATGGCCGAAGCGGCCTTCCAGTTCGAGGACGTCAACGAGCTGGTGGCCCGCGCCATCTCCATGATCGATATCCTGCGGCGCCGGCACGGCCACACGCTGACACGGCGCCTGTCCGGCGCGCCCGTTCACGTCAATTGCCACCGCTCCGTGCTGACCCAGGCCATTCTCAACATCCTCTCGAACGCCATCAAATACACGCCCAAGGGCGGCGCCATCAGCGTCGAGGTGCGCGAGACCAGCCGTCAGGTCGAGATCCGCATCGCCGACAACGGCATCGGCATGAACGAGAACGACCTGGCGGTCGCCCTGGCGCCCTTCGGGCGGGTCGAGCTTCCGGCCCGGGCCGTGCAGGAGGGCACGGGCATCGGTCTGCCCATCGTCCGCGATATCATGGCCAGCCACCAGGGCCAGCTCGAGATCGAGAGTGCGCCGGGGAAGGGCACCACGGTGATCCTGCGTTTGCCGATCGCGGTGGCGGCGTGGGAGGCCGCCTGACCGCCGGGCTGTCGGCGTCGCTGGCGTGATGGCGAGGGGCCTGCGGACAGCGCCGCCGCAGGGCAGGTCGATCATGCCGGTTCCGGCAACACATGTCGCAAAGACAAGGAGTTGGGGGGCGACTTGAGCAAGTTGGACGATCTCGCAGTGCTGAACGTCATGGCCGACATCTTTGCCAGGTCGTCGGTTCCCCTGACGCTGGCCGACACCAGCAGGGAGGACTGCCCGATCATCCTGGCGAACGCGGCCTTCTACGCGCTGACCGGCTACGGCCCCGGCGAGGTCCTGGAGCGGAACTGCCGCTTCCTGCAAGGCCCCGAGACCGAGGAGAGATCCCGGGAGATGATCCGGGAGGCGCTCCGCACCAAGTCGGAAGTCACCACGCTGATCACCAACTACAAGAAGGACGGCACGACGTTCTTGAACCACCTGTTCCTGTTTCCAATGCGTATCAGCGACGATTTGCGCTTCTATCTGGGCGCCCTGTTCGAGAAGGACGCCAGGCTGATCGGCGAGTTCGAGACGCATCTGGAAGGCCATGTGGCGCTGTTCAGCAGCCTCACGAAAAGGGGCGGCGGCCCGCGGGGCATCCGAGCGAATGCCCATAAGCCTCTCGTGAAGGTGGACAGATCCCCCCACCTGGTCTCGCTGGCGCTGTCGGCGGTCGCGAGATCGTCACTTTTGCAAATCAGGTATTGGCGATAGGATTCGCGCGCAAACCGACTCGAAGACTGCTGTCGATTGCCGCGTTCCCAGTCATTGCCTCCGCGAGACGCCGTTCTTCTGTGATTTGTGTCGCGCTCTCGCGGCTCGTCCGAAATGCGTCGCCGCGCAGGATATCGGGTCGGAGAGGTCCGGCTTCCGCGACCGTCGGACGCGCTTGACGCCCTATCCGGTTCTGGGCAGTTATGACGACTTGAAGGGTGCAAGGAACCGCCAGCAGGTCCAATCGATGCCGCAGA
>JAKSBI010000382.1 GCA_022361215.1 Hyphomicrobiales bacterium
GGGGCGGTTCGGTACGGACTGTTACGCCTACTGTCTGTTGGCGGCAGGCCATATCGATCTGGTGGTCGAGGCCAGCCTGCAAGCCCATGACATTGCCCCCCTGATCCCGATCGTCGAGCGCGCCGGCGGCCGCGTCACCACTTGGACCGGCGAGAGCGCTGCCGAGGGCGGCCGCGTCGTCGCATCCGGCGACCCGCGCCTGCACGATGCTGCACTGAAGATCCTCTCCGGCTAGATTCAGAGGTCCTGCCGGCCGGGCAGGAACGTCTCGATGGCCGCAAGCGCCTGCTCGCGCAGCTCGTCGCGCTCCTGCAGGATCTCGTGGCGGGCGCCATGCAGGACGATCTGCGAGCCCGCCTTGAGCTGCGCCGCCAGGTCCTGGATCGCACGATTGCAGACGATACGGTCGCTGCCGGCGGTCAGCATCAGCACCGGCACGTGCACGGACGCCGGATAGCCATAGTCGTTGATCAGCCCCATCGACGCAATTGCCGCCCTGAGCCAGCCAATGGTGGGCGATCCAACTCCGAGATCGGGGGCTGCCTGGAGGATCGCCTGATTGCGTGTGTAGCGCGTGGTGTCGGTGCTGAGCAGATTGTCCTCGAAAGGCCGGCTCTCCCACGCGACGCCATTGCCGCCGGGGACAAAGACGTCACCGAGACCCACGAAGGTCAACATCTCGGCCAGGCCCGCGACTGCGGGAAGTGGCAGAGGCAGCTCGGTCAGACCGAGCATCGGCGCCATCAACACCATCCGGTCGAACCAGCAGTCCTTCATTCGGGCTGCACGCAACAGGATGTTGGCTCCCATGGAATGCGCCAGCGCATAGAAGGGCGGCGGGCAGTCGGGCAGGACCACCTCATTCATGAAGCGGGCGAGATCGCGGTCGAAGTCGGCAAAGTCCTCGACATGCCCTTTTTGCGGATTCTTGAGGAGGCGCGCCGACCCGCCTTGACCGCGCCAATCCAGGCAGGCCACGGCAAAGCCACGCCGACGCAGATCCGATGTGGTCTCGAAATATTTCTCGATGAACTCCCCGCGCCCGCCGAAGACGCAGACGGTGCCCTTTCGCCGCGGCGTCGTGGCCGACCAGCGGGCGAATCTCAAATCGATGCCGTCGGCGCCCTTGCAGACACCAGAGATGGCGCCTGTCGGGATCGGGTTCCGTGGAATTTCGACGAGATCCATGTGGGGTGAGTCCCCGCTGGTGAGGCGCCCCTTATATCAAGCCGGTGGCCCTTCACAAGACTGCAGTCATCACGCGTTTTGCGATTGGGCTCGGGTCGGGTCGCCCGCCTTTCGCGCCGTGCGCGTTGCGTTCCGGCCAGCGTCAGATGGACATCCGCCCCGGCGATCTCAGTATCGTCCGGCAATCAGGCCGTGGACCGACCGCATGTCGACCGATTGATTGCATCGGAGATTTCCTCCCGCACTTTCAACATGTTGGAGAGCTTGAAACGCCAGTTTCAGGAGACCATATATGAGGGGTGCGCATGCCGAGCACGGGTGCGCCAACTTGAAAACGGCCCGGCCATCAGGCGGGCCCAGCAACATGTCGCTTCATAGGAGGATATGTGATGAGGCATTTCGATCTGACCCCCCTCTATCGGTCCACGATCGGTTTCGACCGGCTCGCTTCCATTCTCGACTCCATGGCATCGCCTGAGGGCGATGCGCCCAGCTACCCGCCCTACAACATCGAGCGGGTGGATGAGAACGAGTATCGCCTGACCATGGCCGTTGCCGGCTTCGGCGAAGACGATCTCGATGTGGAAGTGAAGGAGAACACGCTCACCATCCGCGCGGAGAAAAAGCCGGAAGACAAGACGGCGAGCTACCTGCATCGCGGAATCGCCACACGAGCGTTCGAGCGCCGCTACCAGCTTGCCGACTATGTCCAGGTGACAGGCGCCAAGCTCGAGAACGGCTTGCTTCACGTCGATCTGGCGCGCGAGCTGCCGGAGAAGATGAAGCCGCGCACGATTGCCATCAATGGTGAATCTGGCAATGGCCAAGCTGCCATCGAGAGCAGGTCTTAAAACGACTCTGATGATCGATGGAGCGGGCGTCCACCGGGCGCCCGCAACCCGCCCGGGTCGCCGTGGATCCTTGCCGTCGCCCGGGACAGTCAGGCCACCGGCTCGGCGTCGCTTTCGTCTTCGTCCGGCCCCAGAGCAAGCCTCAGTTCCGCAGCCTGCCCAATCACGCCCTGCAGAGCGGCCGTATCCCAGCCGTCCCGTCGCTCGAGGCGACGGCTGATCGTTCCGGCGAGATCCGCCGCCGGACTCGGTCCGAAAAAGCCGAGTTGAGCGGAGATATCGGACGCCAGCTGTGACATCTGTGCCAGGCGCACGTGGTTCTCCACACCGAGATGGTTCTGGTCATCGAGCTCAATGGTCGCAAGCATACGGCAGACCTCTTCGGCCGCACCACGCGCCTTTCGACGGAAGGCGGCTTCGAGCGCCGCGAGCGAGCGCTCTGAGCGCGCAGTCGCATCGGACTGCGGCTGCGTCGTTTCAGAAATCCTGCCGTCCTTAGGATCCGCGAGCGTCATGGTCACCACCGAATCAATCTGGGTTGCAGAAAGCTATCAATTGCAACTTAAATATCCATAAATCCATCAGATCGCGTAGAAGTTGCATTATTCTCTAATAGGTAGTATTTAAGCCGGGTACCCACCTACTCCCCGGTCCACCGCAAAAGGTATCCCGGACCAATTGGGGGGCCGGGGATGTAGGTGGCCCCAATCTCCTCCCCCAAGATTCCGTCGCCAGTGACAGCGTTCCGTATTGCCCGAAGGCATGAGTCCTTTCCGGTCTAAGCACGTCTGTTTTCGATCTCGAGCGCGGGCAGCGCCTCCTGGACAGTCAGACCCAGAACCTCCGCATAAAACGCGTACTCTGATCGAAGCGCCGTCTCGATGGTCTCGGCCTGGCGAAAACCGTGCCCCTCAGCCTCGAATTCGATATAGGCGACCGGAACGCCTCGCTGCCTAAGCGTGGTGACCATTTGCTGCGATTGCTGCGGGGGCACCACCTTGTCCTGCAGGCCTTGAAAGAGCACGACCGGCACATCGATTTGATCCGCACGATTGAGCGGCGACCGTGCCGCGAAGACAGCATCGGCGCAGTCGGGCTCACTGCCCGTCAACCCAAAGAGATAACCCGCCTCGAACTTGTGGGTCATCTTCTGCAGCTGCGCCAGATCGCAAACACCGTAGTAACAGGCACCGGCGGCAAACGGATGATCGGGTTCGGCCAGCGCCAGCAGCACAGTCAAACCGCACGCGCTGCCACCTGAGACGAGCAGCCGCTCAGGATCGCCGAGTCCGGCATCGACCAAATGCCGTGCAGCGGCCAGAACATCGGCAACGTCGCGTATGCCCCAGGCACCGTCCAGACGCTCTCGGTAGGGGCGTCCATAGCCCCAGCTGCCGGAATAATCGACGTCGCAGACGGCAAAGCCGCGACTGGTCCAAAACTGGGTCTTCAGCTTGAGACCACGGTCCGCCGATCCTGTGGGGCCTCCGTGGACCGTGACGATGACCGGCGGCGCCTGGTCCTTCGGCCTCTCGAACTCGGCACTCGCCGGCGGATAGTAGAGCGCGTGGACGGGCACCCCATCGTCGCCGACAATGCGCAGAATCCGACCGACGGAAACCGTATCGGTAGGCAGCCTGGCAGGGGCGCTGTCCCGCACGGTCCTCAGTGAGCCGTCACCCAGGCAAAGCCGTTGCACCGACGGGGCGGCATGATCGCGATAGGCTTGCAAGCCCAGATCATCGCCGAGGGCGACAATACCGTCGGCCCCGCGGAGATCGGCATCGACGGGACGGGCTTTGCCCGTCGGCGGCTCGAACACCTGGATGCGAGCCTCGCCCGACTCGATCAGCGACATCGCAATCCGGCCGTCCGGCAGACCGGCGAAGGAGCGCATTCCGAAAGCCCAAAGCGGCCGCCCGAGCTCACCGTCGCAGGCCCACAGAGAGTGTACCGATGCTCCATTCCAGGCGTAGAGGTTGCCCCATCCCGCCTTGTCCCAGGAGAACAGGAGCCGCCCGTCCGCCATCCACTCCGGCTGAAAGACGGCGCTGCCCTCCCCGCCTGCGATCCGATGCGGCTCTCCTAGTCCACCCGCATCGTCGAGCAGAGCCACATGAAGCGCTGCCGTCTCCCAGGGCATGTGCGGCAGGTCCCAGGCCAGCCAGGCGAGCTGCCGACCGTCAGGACTGACACGCGGCGCGGCATAGAAGTCGCTGCCCTCGCACACTGGCATCACGCCAGCGTCGGGTCCGGCCTCAAGGTCGATTGCCACGAGAAGGTTATCGGGATAGTGCGAACCGTCTTCATCTCGATGACGTTCGGCAACGGCAATCAGTCTGCCGCGCTGGCGGTCTAGGCTCAGATCGGCGAACCGCATCTGAGGCTCCTCGGTCAGCCGGCATGGTGCCCGAGGCGGCTTTAACTCATAGACGTCCTGGTCGGCGTCATTGACGAAATAGATCGTATCGTCGGCGACCAGGAACTCGCCTCCGCCATATTCGTGTACGCGCGAGCGTGCCGAATAGGGAGCGGGCAGCAGCTCCTGAGGGCCGCTGTCCGGATCGGCGCTCATGATGACCACCCTGCCCTTCTCCGCAGGTCGTGCTTCGGACCAGTAGAGCCTCTCGCCGTTCGCCTGCAGCATCCCAAAGCGCAGCGATTGGCCGGCCACCATGCTGGCCGACACCGAAGAGGGCCAAGTGCCGTATGGCCGGACGGATTTGGTCATGGCGCCGATATGGACGCGGACGGCGACTGGCGTCAACCGGCTCGACCGCATGGATCCCCCACCGCCGATGCCCGGAAAGGCTGCGGGGACCCGGAACCGGCGCCTCGTCCAATTCAGTAGCCAACGATGCCGAGAGCTCGGTTTACCGGCGCTTGAGCAGATGATCGATCGACAGCACGCCAGGGCCGTTCATCATGATGAACAGCAGGCCCACTGCCCAGAGCCCGTGTGTGACATAGGCCTCCGGGTAGACGAAGGTCTGGATCACCAGCGTCATGATCAGCAGGGCCGTGGCGCTGAAACGCGCGGCCAAGCCGAGCCAAAGCAGGATCGGGAAAATGTGCTCCGACAGCGTCGCCGCATAAGCGGCGATATCCGGCGGGATCAGCGGCAGCTTGTACTCCTCCTGGAACAGGAAGAATGTCGTGTCCTTGATCGTGAAGCCGTCGACCTTGGTGCGGCCGGAGTTCCAGAACACCAATCCGATGATGACGCGCGCCAGGATGGCAACGATGTCGCTCGGGATCTTATCGTAGAGCTGGATGAGAGCGGCGATCAGCCCGCCGATGCCACCGGTCCTCCCGGCTTCCGTGTTTGCTTCGACACTCATGTACACAGCCTCCTCTGTCAGTCGTCCGCGATACAAAAGCCGGCCATCGCGCCGCTCGCCAAGAGACCGGCGATGTTGGCCTGCAGATCGAAGCCCGCGCTGTCGGCCTGCGCCTCCTCGAACGCGTCTCCCAGTCTCCGTCCGTCACGCAACGCCGAGATGAACGCGAATGCGCCCTCGGGCAAGCGTCGCACCTCGACGTCGAGATGCGGCCGGATCACCAGAGCGTCCTCGCCGCCTGCTGCCAGATCGACAGGCTCGACCTCGTCGTCCGCGGTGTTGGTCTCCCAGATCGACACGATCGGATAGGGCGAGCGCACCAGGTGCAGCGAGGGCAGCAACTCGAAGGTTAGATGCGGAACATCCTCAGCCGTTACAGTCGCGAAGGCGTCGGCGCCGATCGGCTCGGCGTCTGCAGCGTGATAGGCTGCGTTCCAGGCCCATTCGAGACGCGCGACGTCCGGCAGATAAGGCAGCTCGCGTGCGGGCTCGAACGTCTCCAGGAAGGACGAAAAGCCCTCGCCGTACTCCATCAGGATCGGCGAGCGCGGGGGCTCGGCCTCCACATAGCAGCGGGCCACCGCGCGGAAGAACTCCTCGCCGACCAGGCGATGAACGACCGGGAAACGTCCGCCCAAGACGTCGATCAGGCTGACATAGACGTTGTTGCGATAGACGTCGAAGCGCCGTTTCGGGTGGCGCCCGGTATGGCTGGTGACAGCGTCGGGGACGCCCCGGCCAGCGTCGAGCACGGACTGCGCGAAGTCGCTCTGGATGTCAGCCAGCCGCGACATGGTTGGTTCCCCGTGCGCGCATCACGCGCTCGGCCTGCTTGGCCTCCGCAAGCAGGATCGGCCATTCGGGCACGTCATTGTCCCACTCGATCAGCGTCGGCGTCTCGCCGGCACGGGCAATGGCATGGGCGTAGAGGTCCCAGACCGGATCGACGACCGCGCTGCCATGGGCGTCGATCAGGATCTTCGCGCCCGTCTCGTCGCGATCCTCGGCGTGTCCACCCATATGGATCTCGCCGACGTGCTCCACGGGGAAGGCATCGAGATAGGCGCGCGCGTCATATCCGTGATTCGTCGCCGAGACGTGGACATTGTTGACGTCGAGCAACAGGCCGCACCCCGTGCGCCGCGCAATCTCGCCGAGAAACTCGATCTCGCTCATGTCGCTGGCTTCGAAGGCCACATAGGTAGAAGGATTCTCCAGCAGCATCCGCTGGCCGACCGTGCTCTGCACCTCGTCGATGTGATCCGCGACACGGCCGAGCGTCTCCGCGTTATAGGGAACCGGCAGCAGATCGTTCAGATAGACGTCGTCGTGGGTCGACCACGCCAGATGCTCGGAGAAGAGGCCCGGCTCGTATCGGTCGCAGACCATCTTGAGGCGCGACAGGTGCGCCGTGTCGAGCGGGCCGTGGGACCCGATGGAGAGACCGACGCCGTGCACCGACAGGGGATAGTCGTTCCGAATGGCGGTCAGATAGTGATGCGGCGGACCGCCCGCGCCCATGTAGTTTTCGGCATGCACCTCGAACCAGCCGATATCCGGCTTGGTGTCGAGGATGTCGGCATAGTGCTCGGGCTTGAGCCCGACCCCGGCGCGCGCCGGGATCGAGCTGTCGCACACATGAACCCGTTCAGAGATGTCACCGGCCATGTGCTGTCCGTCCATCTTGGTGTCTTAGGTGGGGCGCTTGACCTCGGTCAGGCTGCCCGGACCGAAAGGCGTCTTGACGGTCGTGCAGGTGCCCTTGGCGACAAGCTTCCAGGCATTGCCCTGATAGTCGACCGTAGACGTGCCCGCGCAAGTCGTACCCGGACCGGCCTTGCAGTCGTTCTCGCCCTTCTTGGAGATACCGTAGCACTTCTCCTTCTCGGCAGCGCTGACCGCCTCAGGAGCCGCAGTCATGGTCAGAGCCGCCGCAAAGGCACCGGCCACTGCAAGCGCGGACGCAGATTTCACTTTCGTGTCCATGAGAGTCTTCCTCATCTCCGTTGACAATATGGCCCGATCGAGCGCGCGCAACGGCACACCCCCATGATCGGATCACATACTAATAGGTGATTGATATGGCGGATTGTAGAAAGCAGTGTCATCAAATATTCGTTATGCATTTGAACGGCATGCATGCTGATTTTTTGAAAATAGGGCGCCGGGATCCGCCAAATGCGCCGGTTGCGCTGTCTGTACAGGCCGATCGTAAATTTCGGTGTCACAGCTGAGCGATCAACATTGCCCTGAGCCGAACACCCGCAAGCGCAAACAAAGCAAATACTTGTTTTCGCCAAATTGAATGCACCAAGCATAGCTTGTCAGCCAATACACCGAGCCGGAGCGGGAAACGCCCGGTTTCAGACGGCTGGTTCAAGTCGGCGTGAGCAGCGTCGTCAACGAGGCTGATCTTCGATGCGCATCTATCGCGATCTTGTGAAATGGTATCCGCTGATCACGCGCGCCAGCGACTACCTTGAGGAGGCAGCGCACCTTTTGCGGCTCATTGAGGCCGCGAGCGACGGACCTGCCGAGACCTTGCTGGAGCTTGGTTCGGGCGCGGGACACATGGCGTCGCACCTGAAAACGAGACTTCGATGCGTGCTGACGGACCTCTCGCCGCAGATGCTCGATGTCAGCCGGGCGCTGAACCCGGAATGCGAGCATCTTCAGGGCGACATGCGAACGCTCGACCTGAAGCGGGTATTCGACATCGTGCTGGCTCACGATGCCATCGGCTATATGACCTGCGAGAGGGATTTGCAGTCCGCTATGGAGACCGCCTCGGCGCATCTGCGCACGGGTGGTATCGCGATTTTCATACCGGACAATGTCAGGGAGACGTTCGAGGGGACGTGCCAATGTGGAGGCTACGACGCGCCCGACGGGCGCGAACTGAGATATCTTGAATGGGCTTACGATCCGGACGAAGCCGATACCGCAATCACGGTCGAGTTCGCATTGATGATCCGCGAGCCCGGCAACGCCGTTCGCGTCGAGCATGACACCCATATCACCGGGCTCTTCGATCGGCCGACCTGGCGGCGTCTGCTGATGAATGCCGGGCTCGAACCCGCAGATGTCGCGGTGCACGATCCCCACGCCGGAGAGCACGAGGTCTTCGTCGCCCGGCGCATTTGATCGGGTCGAATCAATGTTTGCTCGCGAACGTCCAGCCTGGCTTTTTCTCACGCATCTGCGGATCTTTGGTCCGAGTGATGCGACTGCACGTTCAAGCGAGACACAGCCGTACAGGCACATCGCTTGTCTCAAGGACCCAAATCTGGCATTTTGGCGGCGCAATAGGTCAGTCTTGCTGTCCTTTGCACAGGACCATTCCAACCGGACGCCACCACGCGACGATGTGCGGCGGCGATAGCTTCCGCGACACAGAGATGGTCCACAGGAGGGGTGACGAAGCCCGCCGCAGGACGGCCCGCTCGAACCGAGGCGGTGCCGAGGTCGGGCGTCACAGCTTCACGATCCTTGGTCTGCGGCGGCAGCGATCGCGCATGCGAGCGTTGCAGGGGCTGCGGACCGCGGAACACGCTTGGGCGGCGTGATCGCAGTGAGGGCAAGTACCGCCGCACCGTGCGCGGCGGCAGAGCAGAGTGTTGAGACGGGAATGGCGCGCTTGAAGTCACAGAACACAGATCATCGCAGCCCGGTTGTCGGTCCGTCGGCCGCTCCGGTGTCACAGGGACTCTACACCCCCCGCCATGAGCATGATGCCTGCGGCATCGGTTTCATCGCCGACATGAAGAATCGGCGCTCTCACACCATCATCGAGAAAGGGCTCGAGATCCTGCGCAATCTCGAGCATCGCGGTGCCGTCGGCGCGGACCCGAATGCCGGGGACGGGGCCGGCATGCTGGTTCAGATTCCCCACGCGTTGCTGGCGGAAGCCTGCGATGCCATCGGCTTTGCCCTGCCGGAGGCAGGTCACTACGGCGTCGGGCAAGTTTTCCTGCCCCAGGACGAGGAGCTTCGCAGGCACTGCGAGGAGATCGTCGAGGAAGCCATCACGAGAGAGGGCCAGGTGCTGCTCGGCTGGCGCGACGTGCCGGTCGACAACTCCTGCCTGCCGGACAGCGTAATTGCCACCGAGCCGGTGCATCGTCAGGTCTTTGTGGGGCGAGGACCGGGGATCGAAGACGAGGACGCGTTCGAGCGGCGACTCTACATTCTGCGCAAGGTCATCTCCAATCGGATCTTCGACGAGACCGAGGGGCGCGACAACGGTTTCTACATCGTGACGCTGTCCTGCCGCACGGTCGTCTACAAGGGCATGTTCCTGTCGGCGCAGCTCGGCGCCTATTACAAGGACCTGACCGACCCGCGCTTTGCATCGGCTCTGGCGCTCATCCATCAACGCTTCTCCACCAACACGTTCCCCTCCTGGAAGCTGGCGCACCCGTATCGGATGGTCGCGCACAATGGCGAGATCAACACGCTCAGAGGCAACGTCAACTGGATGGCGGCGCGCCAGGCGAGCGTCGCTTCGCCGCTCTTCGGCGACGAGATTTCCAAGCTCTGGCCCATCTCCTATGAGGGCCAATCGGATACGGCCTGCTTCGACAACGCGCTCGAGTTTCTGCTCCAAGGCGGCTATTCGCTCGCCCACGCCATGATGCTGCTGATCCCCGAGGCCTGGGCGGGGAACCCGCTGATGGACGAAAACCGCCGTGCCTTCTACGAGTATCACGCCGCGCTGATGGAGCCCTGGGACGGCCCCGCCGCCGTCGCCTTCACCGATGGGCGCCAGATCGGTGCCACACTGGACCGCAACGGATTGCGCCCGGCACGCTATTTCGTGACCAACGACGATCTGGTCATTCTGGCGTCCGAGATGGGCGTGTTGCCGGTGCCGGAAGAGACCATCGTCGCCAAATGGCGCCTGCAGCCGGGCAAGATGCTGCTGATCGACCTCGACGAGCAA
>JAKSBI010000130.1 GCA_022361215.1 Hyphomicrobiales bacterium
CAGGCCTATGGCGGCACCTCGCGCACCTTCGGCGCCGACTATCTGATTCCCTATCCCTTCGATCCGCGCCTGATCCTGAAGATCGCGCCGGCCGTGGCGCGGGCCGCCATGGACACCGGCGTCGCCACCCGCCCGATCGAGGATTTCGAGGCCTATGACGAGCGCCTGAACCGCTTCGTCTTCCGCTCGGGCACGATCATGAAGCCGGTATTCGCCCAGGCGCGCTCGGACCCCAAGCGCGTCATCTACGCCGAGGGCGAGGACGAGCGGATCCTGCGCGCGGCCCAGGTCGCGCTCGAGGAGAGCCTGGCCGTCCCGATCCTGATCGGCCGGCCGGACGTGATCGAGGACCGGGCCAAGCGCTACGGCCTCGCGGTCCGGCCCGGCGAGGATTTCGAGATCATCAACCCGGACGACGATCCGCGCTACCGGGACTATGTGGACACCTATCTGGAGCGCACCTGGCGCCATGGGGTGACGCCGGACGCGGCGCGCACCATCATCCGCACGCGTGCGACCGCCATCGCGGCGGTGGCGCTCCAGCGCGGCGATGCCGATGCCATGATCTGCGGCGTTCAGGGCCGCTTCGCCAGTCATCTGGGCTTCGTCAGGGACGTGATCGGGCTCGCCCCGGGCGTCCGGGACTTCTCGACCCTGAGCCTGCTGATCCTGCGCAAGGGCCCCTACTTCCTGGCGGACACCTACGTGTCCTATAAGCCGACCGCCGAGGAGATCGCGGAGATGGCGCTGCTCACCGCCGCCCATGTCCGCTGCTTCGGCCTCGAGCCGAAGATCGCATTGCTGTCGCACTCCAACTTCGGGAGCCGCCCGACGGGGAGCGCGCAGAAGATGCGCCGCGCCGTGGAGCTGTTGCGCGAGCAGGCGCCGGAGCTCGAGGTCGAGGGCGAGATGCACGGGGACTCGGCGCTGGACGTCGCGCTCAGGGAGCGCATGTTCCCCATGGCGCGGCTCGAGGGCGAGGCCAATGTCCTGATCATGCCCGACCTTGATGCCGCCAACATCTCGCTGCAGCTTATCAAGGTGCTCGCCGATGCGCTGCCGGTCGGGCCGATGCTGCTGGGAACGGCGAAGCCCGCCCATGTGCTGTCGCCGTCGGTGACGGCGCGCGGCGTGGTCAACATGACCGCGCTCGCCGTGGTCGAGGCGCAGCAGGCCGGCGAGACACGGCTCGCATCGGCTGCGGAGTAGCTTGGACGGGCGGCCGCCGCTTCGGTGTCAGCCGCGGTCGCCGGCGTTTTCCTGGATCCACTTCCAGAAATCGATCGACTGGGTGCGCAAGGTGTATGCACAGCCGAGATAGCACGGGATCCAGGCGCCGCTGGGGAGCTGGACTTGCGGGCCGCTTCGCGTGGTCCGGACCCGGCCGGTCACCGTCTCGGTCGTGTAGTTGCTTTGCACGGTTATGGTGCGATAGCCGCTCTTGGCCTTGTGTTTCTTGGCAGCGAAAGCCGGGCTCGCCGCGGCGAATGCGAGACCGGCGAGTGCCGCCAGCGCCAGGGTGAGGGGACGACGTTCGGTCATGGTGGCTCCTGTCTCGATGGCTGGGTTTCGGATCGCGCTCGAGAACCCATATGGGGACGTGTGCGCCCATCCCAATGGCAACGGGAGTCGCAATGTCGTGAAGTGCATGGGAAGTCGCGGCCAAGCCGTCCGTCCGGCTCGGGGGCGCCGGTAAATGGGGCCGGATCGACGCGCTGTCGCCTCGGGCCTGGAAATCGGGCTCCCAATTGAGTAATTGCAACGATTGGTTGTGGTGAGTTTGATGCACTTGTGAATCAGGCGGGATTATCCTATGAATTATCAAACAAATGCGGGGGATTGTAATTTTCTATCATAAGTTGTGTGGGCCTGAGTTGTTTCGGAAGATCTCCGGTATCAGCTAGTGTGAAGCCGCGCGAACGGGGAGTTCGATGGACGAAGAAAAAAGAAAGACGGATAGTGCCAAGACTGATCGAACATCCGCAGATAAAGAAACGGCCAAGGCACGCCAGGCGCGCGCCGATGCGGCAACGCAGATTCTCGAAGCGGTTCACGGCTTGCGCCAGACAGCCGAGAAGCATGATCTCAAAATGATCGTTTACCTGCTGGATATGGTGGCGCTCGAAGCCCGAGACCGCATCAGCCGGCCGGGCCAAGACGGCAACTAGGCGCCCGCCGACGCCCGGCCGATCTGGGCCGTTGCAACCCCATGACGCTCGGCGCATAACTCAAGACGACGCGGACGTGGTGGAACTGGTAGACACACAGGACTTAAAATCCTGAGGGGGCGACCCCGTGCGGGTTCGAGTCCCGCCGTCCGCACCAGCAGTTTCAGCGGGTTACGCAAAATCCCTGTGTCTCCATTCTGACAAGCGGCCTCGATTCGTTCGGGCTCGGCGTCTTACACGGATTTCATCTGAAGCATCCCAGCCTCCTGACAGTAGGCTGTCAGGAGCGGTGTGCGAGCGTGGCGGCGTTCACAACCGCTACGGAGACAAGCCCCATGAGCTTCACCCCTGAGAACTTCACCGTCTGGGCGGAGATCCCGGTCACCGATATCGACCGGGCGATTGCCTTCTACAATGCGGTGTTCGATACCGAGATGAAGAAGGACGAGACCGGACCGAATCCCATGGCCATGTTCCCGACATCGGACCCTGAGAACGGCATCGCCGGCCATCTCTATCCCGGCAAGCCGGCGCCCGAGGGCGCGGGGCCGACCGTTCATCTGGCCAGCCCCGGCATCCTGGAGGACGCGCTGGAGCGCGTGCGACAGGCCGGCGGCCAAGTGCTCTCGGAGCCGTTCTCGATTCCCGCCGGGCGCTTCGCCTACTGCCTGGACCCCGACGGCAACTCCATCGGCATCTTCTCGCGCTAGGGCCTATCCCATGCGACGCGCCGACCGCCTGTTCCAGATCGTGCAGTATCTGCGGGGCGGTCGGCTGGTCACGGCGGCCGGGTTGGCGGAGCGGCTGGAGGTCTCCGAGCGCACCGTCTACCGCGACATCGCCGATTTGCAGTCCACCGGCGTGCCGATCGACGGGGAGGCGGGGGTCGGCTACATCATGCGCGAGGGGTTCGACCTGCCGCCCCTCATGTTCAGCCGCGACGAGATCGTGGCGCTGGTGGCCGGCGCCCGCCTGATCCGCGCCTGGGGCGGGGCGGCCATGGCGCGCGCGGCGGAGGAGGCGCTGGTCAAGATCGAGGCCGTGCTGCCCGAGGCCGAGCGCGCCCGCGCCGCGCAGATCGAGATCCATGCCATCGCCGAGGAGATGACGCCCGAGGTGCGTGCGCGCATCGATGCCATCGAGAAGGCGGTCGAGAGGCGCGACCGCCTAGCCATGTCCTATCTCGACGCCGAGCGCCGCCCCACCGAGCGCACCGTGCGGCCGCTGGGCCTCTGGTTCTGGGGCAAGGTCTGGACCCTCGTCGCCTGGTGCGAGCTGCGCAACGATTTCCGCATGTTCCGCCTCGACCGGATCGCGCGCATGCAGGCCGCCGGCAGCCGCTTCCGCCCCGAGCGCGGCAAGACGCTGACGGATTTCTATCGCGCCATGGAGGCGGAGTACGGGCGCTGCAACGACGGCTCGAATGCCTAAGCTGTTGAAGCTCACAGTTTCGCCGGTTAGGTGGTGGATAAGAGTGACGGACCGTTGCGAGCCCTGCGGGCCGCTGGCCATGACACGATTTTCGTTGGCGGGACGTCCCTTCGGGCTCACACTATGCGGCGTATCGAGACAGCGAGGCATCAGGTGAAGGCGGATCGCAACAGCGCCTTATGGAGCAAGACCGTCTGGCCCGGTCTGATCTTGGCCGTGGCGGCTGTGGCCCTGTCCGGCTGTCGCGGCGGCGGCGGCAGTGGGACGGGAACGGGCGCGCCCCATAGCGCGGCGGATCG
>JAKSBI010000416.1 GCA_022361215.1 Hyphomicrobiales bacterium
GGCCCATGGGCATGCCGAACGCCACCGCCGCCTGGTCGATCTTCTCGCGCGGCTCGCCGTCCTGCAGGCGCCGCATCGCCTCCATGATGTAAGGCGCCAGGACACGGTTGACGAGAAAGCCCGGACAGCTGCGCACGACCAACGGATACTTGTTGATCGCCGTCACGAAAGCGCAGCCCTTGCCCACCTCCTCGTCGCGGCTCTGCGGGCCCTTGACCACCTCGACCAGAGGCAGCTTGGCGACCGGATTGAAGAAATGGATGCCGATCAGCCGCCCCGGATCCTTCAGCGCCTCGGCGATCTTCTCGACCGGCAGCGACGAGGTGTTGGTGGCGAGCACGGCGCCGGGCTTGAGCTTGGGCTCTAGGCTCTTGAACAGCTTCTGCTTGATGTCCAGCTTCTCGACGATGGCCTCGATCACCAGATCGGCGCGCGGCACATGCTTGCCTTCGACATCCGGGATCAGGCGGGCCATCGCCACGTCCACGGCCGTCTTGCCGCGCAGGCGCTTCTTGAAGAGGTCCTTGGCCCGGGCCAGCGCCACGTCGATCTGCCCGCGGTCGAGATCCTGCAGGCTGACCTCCATGCCCGACACCACGCACCAGGCCGCGATGTCGCCGCCCATGGTGCCGGCGCCGATCACATGGGCGCGCAGCGGGCGGAAGCCGGTCTTCGGCGCCTCGTTCTTCAACATCTCGGAGATCCGGAACACGCGCCTGAGATTGCGCGCCGTATCGCTGACCATCAGTGGCGCGAAGGCCCGCGTCTCGGCCGCCGCCATGCGCTTCGGGCTGTCGCCGTAGGTCTCGAAGAGATCGATCAGCCGGAAGGGCGAGGGATAATGGTCCTCCTGCACCTTGGCCGCGGTCTTCTTGCGCATCTGCTCCGCGAGCCAGCCGCGGAAGGGCCGCCGGCAGAGCAGGCGCTTCCACCAGGCCGCGCCCTTGGAGCGGCGCTTGCGCAGCACCGCCTTGCGCGCCGCCCAGCGCAAGCGATGGGGGCTCGCCACCAGCTCGTCCACCAGGCCCATGGCGCGCGCCGCCGTCGGCCGCAGCATGCGCCCGGTCAGCATGACCTGCATGCCGTCCATCGGCCCGGCGCGCTGGATCGCCCGCACGGTGCCGTTCAGGCCGGGGAAGAGGCCGAGCTTGACCTCCGGCAGGCCGAGCCGCGTGCCGTCCTCGCGGTCGGCGATGCGGTAGTGGCAGGCCATGGCAAGCTCCAGGCCGCCGCCGAGGCAGAAGCCGTGGATGGCGGCCACCACCGGCACGGACAGGCGCTCGATGCGGTCGAAGATCTCGGTGCCGGCCTTCACCGCCTCGGCGACCTGCTGCTCGGTCTCGAAGGCGTCGAACTCCTTGATGTCGGCACCGGCGATGAAGTTGCTCTCCTTGCCGGACATCAGCACCAGGCCGCGCACCTCGCGGGCCTTGGCGGCCGCCTCGACCGCGAAGACGATCGCGGCAAGCTCCTCGAAGGGGCGCTGGCCGAGCGTGTTCATGGACTCGCCCTCGCGATCGAACACGGCCCAGGCGATGCCCTCGAAATCGACTTCGTATCGCCAATCCTTGAGGTTGGCGATATCGGCTGGCGTGGCGGATGTCATTCGGCTGCGACGCTCTCGACTTCTTTGGGTTTGCGTTGAGGCACGATCTCCGCGGGATCGAAATGATCGACCGCGATCACCTTTGCGGTGAGATCCTTCACATCCTTGAGCGCCTTGGCCTCTTCCGCGCTCAGCACGCCCTTGCTCTCCGCCTCGGCGATCCAATCGGAGGTGTAGTCGCGGCGTACATGGCCGTCGCGCACCGCTTTTTCAAGGCGTCGGTCGGCCTCGTGGGTCGCAACGACCTTCTTGAACGTGTGCTCCAACAAGCCTGTCGGATCGGCCGGATCTTCCGTGACGAAAATGTCACGTGTAAGGCGGTCGCGCACGGCGCCCGGCTCCAGCACGAGACGCACGATCTCCTTGCCGAGCCGGTCGCTCGCCGGCCGCCGCCGGCGACCCAGCGGAAACACCAGGGGCGTCATGGCGATACCGGCCCAGCGCGCCGGAAAGTTCTGCAGCACGCCCGCCAGCGCCAGCTCGAAGCGGTAGAGGCAGTTCCGGGCACAATACTCGACCAGCTTGAGGTCGGATTGGGGCTCCCCGTCGTCCTCGAACCTCTTCAGCACGCAGGACAGCAGGTAGAGCTCGCTCAGCGCGTCGGCGAGCCGGCCGGTGATCTTCTGCTTCACCTTCATGCGGCCGCCGAGCAACGCCACGGTCAGATCGGCCACCAGGGCGAAGCTCCGGCTGGCGCGGGCGAGTTGCCGGTACCAGCCGCGCGTCGCACGCGCCTGCCGCGGGGCGCTGGCCAGAAGGCCGAACGTCAGGTTGTGCACCAGAGCCCCGAAGATATTGGCCGCGGCGAAGGCCACATGACCGCGAAACGCCGCCTCGAACGCCTCCAGGCCGCGATCCTCGTCCCAGTCCTGCAGCGCCTCGATCTCCTTGTAGAGCCAGGGATGGCTCCTGAGCGCGCCCTGCGCGAAGGTGATCAAGGTGCGGGTCAGGATATTGGCGCCCTCCACCGTGATGCCGACGGGCGCCATCTGGTAGGCGGACTGAATGTAGTTGGAGGGCCCGTCGCAGATGCCGCGCCCGCCATGGATATCGAGCGCGTCGTTGACCGCGCCCCGCATGATCTCGGTGGACTGGTATTTAAGCAGCGCGGAGATGACCGCCGGCTTCTCGCCGGCCGCGACCATCGCGGCGGTGACCGCGCGTCCCGACTCGGTGAGATAGGCTGCCTCGACCATGCGGGCCATCGGCTCCTCGATGCCTTCCATGAAGGCGATCGGCAGGCCGAACTGCTTACGGATGCGGGCGTAGGCGGAGGTGGTGCGCAGCATGGCCTTGGCCGCCGCCGTGCTCGATGCCGGCAGAGAGATCGACCGGCCGGCGGAAAGGCACTCCATCAGCATCCGCCAGCCCTGCCCCACGCGCTCCGCGCCGCCGATCACCCAGTCGATCGGGATGAAGACGTCCTTGCCCCAGTTGGGCCCGTTCGGGAAAGCCGCGCCGCAGGGCAGATGCCGGCGGCCGATCTCGACGCCCTTGTGATCCGTCGGCACCAGGGCGAGCGTGATGCCGATGTCTTCGCCCTTGTCCAGCAATCCGTCCGGATCGTAGAGCCGGAACGCCAGGCCGAGCAGCGTCGCCTTGGGGCCGAGGGAGATATAGCGCTTCTCCCAGGTGAGCCGGATGCCGAGCGTTGTCTTGCCCTCGTGCTGGCCCTCGCAGACCACGCCCACATCGCGCATGGCGGCGGCATCGGAGCCCGACGTCGGCCCGGTCAGACCGAAGCAGGGGATCTCCTGGCCCTTCGCCAGGCGCGGCAGATAGTGCGCCTTCTGCTCGTCGGTGCCGTATTTCTCGATCAGCTCGCCGGGACCCAGGGAGTTCGGCACCATCACGATGGTCACGGCATCGGGGCTGCGCGAGGCGATCTTGCCGAGGATCAGGGACTGGGCCTGGGCCGAGAAGCCGAGCCCGCCATGCTCCTTCGAGATGAGCATGCCGAGGAACCCCTTCTCCGCCACCAGCGACCAGATCCTGTCGGGAATCTCGCGGCGCTCCTGGCGGATCTCCCAGTCGTTCAGGCTGCGGCACAGCTCCTCCGTCGGGCCGTCGAGGAACGCACGCTCCTCCTCCGTCAGGGTGATCGGCGCCACGGCTGCGAGTTCCGGCCAGTCCGGCTCGCCCGAGAAGAGCTCCGCGTCCCAGCCGACCGTGCCGGCCTCGAGCGCTTCCTTCTCCGTGTCCGAGACGGTCGGCATGACGCGCTTGAGCGCGCGATAGGCGGGTCGGATCACCCATTGATGCTGGAGGCTCGGCACCGACAGCACCGCCAGTCCGGCAGCGATCAGCCAGCCGACGACGGCCGGAAAGCTCCAGGCCGACCAGACCGGCTCCAGAAACGGGACGCCGACCTGGCCGATCAGGGTCAGCACGGCAACCACCGCCGCCCAGTAGGGCAGCGGCCCGCCCCTCAGGGCCAGCACGCTCAACGCGGCAAGGCTCAGGATGATGAAAACCAGCACCGACACGACAGCCTCCTCGGAAATCACCGCCGTTCGCCCGAAGGTGACGTCAAACGTTGAGAGCCGAAACCCGGCGCCTTCGGGAGACGATCACCCTGGCACCTTAGCACCAGGGAGCGCGATGAGATACATCACTCTGGGGCTCAATTCCAATCAACAAAGCCAACTCCCGACCGGCACTTCGGAGCAAGGTTAAGCTCGGCTTTAGCCCCCTATCATCAGAGCCTTAGGCGCACGCATTGCACACACGGTTGTGAACGCGCCGGATCGTCGGCGGCTTGACCGGGGTTGCGAATATCAATACGTCTGAATACTCTGGTAGACGGAGTGTCTTCACCGCATCGCGCAGTCGCGCGCATCGCGTCTGGCTCTGCGGTGGGATGCAAGGTCGAAGCGCACGTCGCAGTCGTATCCCCGGGCACCGTATGACAGCTTGCGGGCCCAGAAACCGGGAATGACGTCCGCAACACAAGCTCCGGAAGGTTCGGCATGACGCAAGCAACGGAACCTGGCCTCTCCAAGCTGGAGGCCGCCAAGGCCGACGGCATGCTCGACGAGATGCGGGCTGCGGCGGAGGATGCGGCCGATCTGCTGCGATCGATCGGCAGTCCCTATCGGCTGATGATCCTCTGCCTCCTGATGGAGAGCGAGAAGACGGTGACGGAGATCTGCGAGGCCATTGGCGCGCGCCAGAGCCTGACGTCGCAGCATCTGACGCGCCTGCGCCTCGACGGCCTCGTCAAGGCCGAGCGGCGCGGCCACTACGCCTATTATTCGCTGACCGACACCATCGCCAAAGACATCGTGTCGATCCTTTACGAGCACTACTGCGCCGGCATGGCGCCAAAGACAACGAACTGATCGACACGCGCCGGTCGCAACGCCGGCCGGGAGACGCGCGCGTCGAGGCCGCCGAAGGGCGGGGTCCCAACCGCGCTCGGCGGTCCTCTGACGGGAGGACATCTATGGGACGCACACGTGCTGCCATTTTTCTTCTTTTTCTTTTCGCACTTGGAGCCGCCTCGGCCGACGCGTCGGAGCTCAGGGACTATGGCGAGTATCTCTCCGGCGAATGCACGACCTGCCACCGCATCGACGGCCAGGACAACGGCATTCCGGGCATCGTCGGCTGGGACGTGGCGAGCTTCGTCGAGACGGTCAACTACTACAAGAAGGGACTGCGGAAGAACCAGGCGATGGAGTCCGTCGCCAAGACGCTCGACGACGAGCAGATCAAGGCGCTCGCCGTCTATTTCGCCTCGGTCACGCCGAAGACCGACTAGCCGACCAGTATTCCGTGCCGTCACGTCCAGCGATCGGGCCGCTCGCCCGACCGCCGAACGACGGTGATTGCCCTAGCCCCGCGGGCGGAGCTCAGGCCTTGGCGAAGATGTCGGCGGTGATGCCTGAGTACCAGCCGATGGACTCCTCGTAAGTGCGCTGGCGCAGATCCGCGTCCTCGCCGGTCTTCGAGATGAACTGGGACGTCACCTCCACGCTCTCTGCGCCGGCCTTGTAGCTGGCGCCGACCTTCACGCCGTTATTCGTGGAGATCAGGGACCAGCAGGTGTTCCGGAAGCGCGCCGGGAACTTCTTCTTGCCCGTCATCTCCGCCAGCACGGCATTCACCACGACCTTGGCCTGGCTGTTCGCCGAGAAGGCCGATTTCGGCATCTTCTTCGCGATCGAGGCATCGCCGAGCACGTGGACATGCTTGACCAGGCGCGATTCGAAGGTCTCCGGCACGATGGGGCACCAGTCGCCCTTGGCGCAGCCGGCCTTGTGCGCGATCTCGCCGGCGCGCTGCGGCGGCACGATGTTGGCCACCGCCGCCTTGATCCGCTCGCCGTCGCCGGACACCACCTCCATAGTGTTCGCCACCACCTGCTTGACGCCGCCGCCCGTCATCTCGGGCGGCAGCCACTCGACGATGTTGGCGTAGTGCTCCTGCCAGCCTTCCTGGAAGAGCGCCATCTTGGAGAACTTCGGCTTGGGATCGAGGACCAGAAGCTTCGAGCGCGGCTTGTAGTGCTTGAGGTGGTGCGCGATCATCGAGACGCGCTCGTAGGGCCCCGGCGGGCAACGGAACGGATTGGGCGGTGCCGCCAGGACCACGACCCCGCCGTCGGGCATGTCGAGAAGCTGGCGTCTCAGGATAGCGGTCTGCACCCCGGCCTTCCAGGCATGCGGCATGATCTTCGCCACCTCCGGCGAATAGCCCTCGATGCTGTCGTATTTGATGTCGATGCCCGGCGAGAGCACCAGCTTGTCGTAGCTGAGGGTCTGGCCGCCCTTCAGCGTCACAGTCTTCTTCTGGGCGTCAACGTCCGTGGCCCAGTCGTTGACCACGTTCACGCCCACCTTGCGCAGGCCCTCGTAGTCGTGGGTGATGGACTCGAACGAGCGGTACCCGCCGAGATAGAGGTTGGAGAAGAAGCAGCTCGTATAGGTCTTCTGTCCCTCGACCAGCGTCACATCGAGGTTCGGGGCCTGCTTCTTGACGTGGTGCGCGACGGTCGCCCCGCCGGCACCGCCGCCGACCACGACCAGCTTTCCCTTGCCCTGCGCATAGGCGACGTTTGCAAACAGCGACGCGCCGGCCGCGACCGTGCCCGCGGCGCCCATGATCTTCGTGAAATCGCGACGATTGAGATCCGACATTGTTTCCTCCCGATAGATGCAGTTTTTCATTATATTCGAATATCAGAGAATTCGTGGCAACCCCCGCATGACGGGCGTCGGCCTGCGCTGCGGCGAAATAGCCTGCAAGGGTCGAGCCCGCCGGCGATAGCGGCCATGATTCAAATCAAGCAGAAGAGGCTAATGCAGCCGCCGAAAGCCGACACGCTCGAGAATGTCGGCCAGCATCGGCCAGAAGAAATCCTCGCCGGGATAGCCGGTGATCCGGCCCACCTCGCGCCCGTCCTTCACCACCACGAATGTCGGAGTGTAGACGACGGCCCGCAGGTTGCGAATGCCATGGGCGTCCCGATCCTTGACGACGCGCCGAAGCGGCGCGAACCGCCCTTCCGGCGTCCTGTCGTAGACGACGCCGATCTCCTCGTCCCAGAGCTCGCAATACTCGCAGAACGGCGCCTCGAACATGACGAGCGTCGCCCCGACGCCGGGCGCCGCAATGGCGGGCGCGCGCGCCTGCGCGGCCCCGAACGCCAGCAGCACCAGGAGGATAGCGGCCGCAAGCCAAGGCCGCGCGCGCCTCGAAACGATGGTTCTCATTCGTCGCGCCTGCGTCAAATCCGCACCGGGCCCTGGGAAAGCCGCGCCGTCCGTAGTTCCAATTGCATTCATGTTTTCTAATATGATAGAACACGAATACAAGTCCGGAAGCAGATAACCTGACCGAGGCGGTTGCGCCGGGTCAGGGACCGTAAGCCTCGCAGCTGTCGGTTTCCGGTTTGTAAAGTCCGCCAGGCATGAGACGGCGCCTTTAGGTGCAGGCGTCTCTCGGTGCGACACCAGGCGGGCACGGGAGGAACGGTTTCGACGTTCGGCACCGGATGTGTCGGCCTTGCGGAAGCGCCGAAGCGCGGCTCTTCTCAAGTGTCTCATCGGCGCGGAGAGCGCAAGACAGCGAGCCGGAGATTGTCTCCCGATGTGCCATGGAACCGGTTCGCAGCAGGTACAAGAACCGGACGAGCGAGAGGAAGCAATGACGGACAGACTCCATCTGCAAGTGATTGACCGGCGCGATGTCGTGCTCGGTGCTTCGGCAGCGGCGCTCGTCAGCGCGCTGCTGCCGGCCATGTCCGGCGGCGCGGCGGCCGAGGCCAAGCCGACCTGGCAGGATGCGGTGAAAAAGGCGATCGGCGGCGCCAAGCCGACCGAGGGCAGAGTGTCCCTCGAACTGCCGGAGATCGCCGAGAACGGCAACACCGTGCCGTTTACGGTTTCGGTCGAAAGCCCGATGACCGACGCGGACTACGTGAAGGCGGTGCACGTCTTCGCCAGCAAGAACCCGCGCCCCGACGTGGCCAGCTTCTTCTTCTCGCCGAAGAGCGGCAAGGCCGCCGCCACGACGCGCATGCGGCTTGGGACGACCCAGGACGTGATCGCGGTCGCCGAGATGAGCGACGGCAAGTTCTATATCGGGAAGCGGACGGTCAAGGTCACCATCGGCGGCTGCGGCGGCTGATGGCAAGTCGGGAGAACTAGAGAATGGCGACCAAACCACGGGTGAAAGTTCCGAAGTCGGCCAAGGCCGGCGACGTCATCCAGATCAAGACCTTGATCTCGCACAAGATGGAGACCGGTCTGAGGAAGGACAAGAAGACGGGCAAGCCGATCCCGCAGAACATCATCAACGCCTTCGTCGCGACCTATAACGGCGAGGAGGTGTTCCGCACGAAGATGCATGCGGCGATCTCGGCCAACCCCTACATCTCGTTCTTCATGAAGGTCCCCGCCGAGGGCGAGCTCGCCCTCACCTGGACGGACGATTCGGGCAAGAGCTGGTCCGCGAAACGCAAGATCGCGGTTCAGTAGACGCCCCTGCCGAGAGTTTCATCCCCGGCCGCGGGCTCCGCGCGCCGGGGATTTCTGTGTCTGCCTGCGCGCCGATTGGCGCGCTTGTCGCCACCAGCCGAATTCGATAAGCGTGTCGGTCAACGATACCAATTCGGTAACGAAGGGATGTGCCATGGCAGAGGATCCGATCCCAGCGCAGCTGGGTCCTTACGAGTTCGACGTCGTAGAGGGCAAACGCTACTTCTGGTGCGCCTGCGGGCGCAGCAAGAACCAGCCCTTGTGCGACGGGTCCCACAAGGACACAGGGATCGAGCCCCTCGCCTTCACGGCCGAGCGCACGGAGACCGTCTATCTGTGCGGCTGCAAGGACACCGGCGACCAGCCCTTCTGCGACGGCTCCCACAACCTGCTTTGAGCGGCGACCCGGCTGCGTCCAGCGGCGTTGTGTTTCCTGTCCCCATCCTGTTAACTTGAGCGGCCTTCAGAACCAGCGGCCGGTCCGGTCGTCGCGTGTCCGCAGTCCGATCTTGGGAGGGAGAGAACAAGCAGACGCGGCCCATGGAATACTTCGTCCAACAACTGATCAATGGTGTCACGCTCGGCTCGATCTACGGGCTGATCGCCATCGGCTACACGATGGTCTACGGCATCATCGGCATGATCAACTTCGCCCATGGGGACATCTTCATGGTGGGCGCCTTCATCGCCCTGATCCTGTTCATCGCGCTGCTGTCCATCGGCCTGACCTTCGTGCCGCTGGCACTGCTGATCGTGCTGATCATTACCATGGTCTTCACCTCGATCTGGGGCTGGACGGTCGAGAGGGTGGCCTATCGGCCGCTCCGGGAGTCGTTCCGGCTGGCGCCGCTGATCACGGCCATCGGCATGTCGATCGTGCTGCAGAACTTCGTGCAGATCGCCCAAGGCGCGCGCGTGAAGCCGCTGCAGTCGCTGATCACCGGCGGCCATGTGCTGATGGAGAAGGACGGTTTCACGGTCACGCTCTCCAACATGCAGATCCTGATCGTGGTCACCACCGTGACGCTGATGGTGGCCTTCTCACTGATCATCGCTCGGACGTCCCTCGGCCGCGCCCAGCGCGCCTGCGAGCAGGACCGCGTGATGGCGTCGCTGCTCGGCGTCAATGTGGACCGGACGATCTCGCTCACCTTCGTGATGGGCGCGGCCCTGGCCGCCGTGGCCGGCATCATGTATCTGCTCTATTACGGCGTAATCGATTTCTACATCGGCTTCATCGCCGGCATCAAAGCCTTCACGGCGGCGGTGCTGGGCGGCATCGGCTCGCTCCCCGGCGCCATGCTGGGCGGCATGGTCATCGGCCTGATCGAGGTCTTCTGGTCAGCCTATTTCACCATCGAGTACAAGGACGTCGCCGCCTTCTCCATGCTCGCGCTGGTGCTCATCTTCCTGCCGTCCGGCCTGCTCGGCCGGCCCGAGGTGGAGAAGGTCTGAGCCTTGGCGGCACCTGATACAAGCCTCGGCGCTCGGACGGCCTCGATGGAGGCCCGCCTGCCCGAAGCGCTGAAGGATGCCGCCATCGCCGCCGTGCTGGCGCTCGGCCTGTTCGCCTTCATGCTCGGCATCCGGACGGTTGACGCGCCGGGGGAGCTGCTGCTCGCGGCACGCCCCGGGCTACTGTTCGGCGCCGTCGCGGTCGTGTTCGTCGGGCGTCTCCTCTTGAACCTGTTCATCTGGAACCGGCCCGAGACCGCCGACAACCTGGCGAAGCTCGGCGCCGTGGCGGCGGGGCCGCTGGCGAAGCTCGGCCCCTCGGTCCCCATCGTGCTGCTCGCGGTCGCCGTGACCCTCCCCTTCCTGCCGTTCACCGACCGCTACATCATGGATGTGGCGATCATGGTGATGACCTACATCATGCTCGGCTGGGGCCTGAACATCGTGGTCGGCCTCGCCGGCCTGCTCGATCTCGGCTATGTGGCGTTCTACGCGGTCGGTGCTTATTCCTACGCCCTGATCGCCACGCATTTCGACGTGTCGTTCTGGGTCGCCCTGCCGCTGGCAGGCGCGCTGGCCGGGATCTGGGGCATCATTCTCGGGTTCCCGGTGCTGCGCCTCAGGGGCGATTATCTCGCTATCGTCACGCTCGCCTTCGGCGAGATCATCCGCGTGGTCCTGATCAACTGGTACTCGCTCACCAACGGCCCCGACGGCATCTCGCGCATCCCGCGCCCGACCTTCTTCGGCCTGGAGCTGAAGCGGTCCGGCGAGATGACGTTCCACAAGTTCTTCGGGATCGACTTTTCGCCCATGCAGCGGATCGTCTTTCTCTACTACATCATCCTGGTGATGGCGCTGATCACCAACTACGTGACCATCCGGCTGCGCCAGCTTCCTGTCGGCAGGGCTTGGGAAGCGTTGCGCGAGGACGAGATCGCCTGCCGGTCGCTGGGCATCAACACCCGCAACACCAAGCTGACGGCCTTCGCCATCGGCGCCATGTTCGGGGGCTTCGCCGGCAGCTTCTTCGCCACGCGCCAGGGCTTCATCTCGCCCGAGTCCTTCACCTTCATCGAGTCGGCCATCATCCTGGCCATCGTCGTTCTGGGCGGCATGGGCAGCCAGATCGGCGTCGTGATCGCGGCGGTGGTGATGATGGGCGGCTTCGAGCTCTTCCGGGAGCTTGAGGAGTTCCGCATGCTCATGTTCGGCTTCGCCATGGTCGCCATCATGGTGTGGCGGCCGCGCGGCCTGATCGCGCACCGCGAGCCGTCGGTCTTTCTGAAGGAGAAGAAGGCCGTCTCCGCCGACCTTGTGCAAGAGGGGCGCGGATGACGCGCTGGGACGACAACCCGGTGCTCGACCTGCAGCATCTGACGATGCGCTTCGGCGGGTTGGTGGCTGTCGACGCTCTCTCCTTCCGCGCCGGCCGCCATGACATCACGGCGCTGATCGGGCCCAACGGCGCCGGCAAGACCACCGTCTTCAACTGCATCACCGGCTTCTACAAGCCGACCGAGGGCATGATCGCGCTGCACCACGACGACGGCAGCCGCCATCTCCTCGAGCGCATGGACGACCATACCATTGCGCGGAAGGCGCATGTGGCGCGCACGTTCCAGAACATCCGCCTGTTCGGCGGCATGACCGTGCTGGAGAACCTTCTGGTGGCCCAGCACAACCCGTTGATGCTGGCCTCCGGCTTCACCATCGGCGGCATTCTGGGGCTGGCGAGCTACCGGCGCGCCGAGCGGGAGGCGATGGAGTTCGCCAAGCACTGGCTGGAGAAGATCCGCCTGCTGGACCGGGCCGACGATCCGGCCGCGGACCTGCCCTACGGCGCCCAGCGCCGCCTCGAGATCGCCCGGGCCATGTGCATGCGCCCGCTGCTGCTCTGTCTCGACGAGCCGGCCGCCGGCCTCAACCCGCGCGAATCCGACGAGCTCAACCGGCTGCTGCTCTCGATCCGCGAGGAGGACCGCATCGCGCTGCTCCTGATTGAGCACGACATGAGCGTGGTCATGGAGATCTCCGACCACATCATCGTGCTCGACTACGGCAAGAAGATCTCCGACGGCACGCCGGACTTCGTGCGCAACGACCCGCACGTGATCGCCGCCTATCTCGGCGTCGAGGACGAGGAGGTCGCCTGAGATGGCCGCCGCCACCATGCTCTCCATCAACGGGGTGACGGCGTTCTACGGCAAGATCCAGGCGCTCCGTGGCGTCGACATCGACGTCAGGCAGAACGAGATCGTGACCCTGATCGGCGCCAACGGTGCCGGCAAGTCCACCCTGATGATGACCGTCTGCGGGACGCCGCGCGCCCGCGAGGGCGAGATCCGCTTCGACGGCCGCGACATCACCCGCGCGCCGACCCACGAGATCATGCGCATGGGCATCGCGCAGGCGCCGGAGGGCCGCCGCATCTTTCCGCGCATGACGGTTCTGGAGAACCTGCAGATGGGCGCCGGCCTGACCGATCCCGAGCATTTCGACGACGATCTGGACCGCGTCTACACACTCTTTCCGGTGCTCAAGGAACGCTCGGGCCAACGCGGCGGCACGCTCTCGGGCGGCGAGCAGCAGATGCTCGCCATTGCGCGCGCCCTGATGGGACGGCCGAAGCTCCTGCTCCTCGACGAGCCCTCCCTCGGACTGGCGCCGATGATCGTGAAGCAGATCTTCAGCGTCATCGGAGAGCTGAACGAGGGCGAGGGCCTGACCGTGTTCCTGGTGGAGCAGAACGCCTACCACGCGCTCAGGCTGGCGCATCGCGGCTATGTGATGGTGAACGGGCGGATCACCATGACGGGCACTGGCGAGGAGCTGCTCTCCAAGGAAGAGGTGCGCGCCGCCTATCTCGAAGGCGGGCATCACTAGGATCGGCAAACACCATGGGCGTGCTCTGGGAAACCTCGTTCTGGGCCTTCTTCTTCCTGACCGTGGTAATCGCGGGAGGCGCCGCCATGGCCACCGGCCGGGCGCTGGCCAAGGCCTGGCGGCCCTATTGGCAAGTGGTCTTCTACATGGTCCTGCTCGGCTTCGCGGACCGCTTCCTGCATTGGGGCCTGTTTCTCGACAGACCGCTCGACGTTTACAAAGGCAGCCTGTTTTCCGTGCATTACTATCTGGTCGACACGACAATACTCCTGGTCTTTGCGAGCCTGGCCTACCGGGTGACACGCGCCGGGCAGATGGCCACGCAGTATCACTGGCTCTACAGGCGAACCGGGCCGCTGACCTGGGCGAAGCGGGACGGCTCCGAGAGTTAGAGGCTGTCTCTCCAGGCGATTTGTGTAAACTGAAGTCCGGCTTTGGTGTTGGGTTGACCACGGTGAAAGAAAGGGAGTGTCAAGTCGATGAAAAAGTATGTGTTGAGTGCAGCCGCACTCGCCATGGGCCTGACGTTTTCGGGCCTCGCGCGCGCAGATATCAATGTCGCGGTGGTCGGCCCGCTGACGGGGGCCTATGCGAGCTTCGGCGAGCAGATGAAGGCCGGTGCCGAGCTCGCCGTGGAGGACATCAACGCCGCGGGCGGCGTCTTGGGCAAGAAGCTGAAGCTGTTCGCGGAGGACGACGCCTGCGACCCGAAACAGGCCGTTTCCGTCGCCAACAAGCTGGCGGGCGAGCAGGTGGTGTTCGTGGCCGGGCATTTCTGCTCGGGCTCCTCGATCCCGGCTTCCGCCGTCTACGCCGAGGAGAACATGGTTCAGATCTCGCCGGCGTCCACCAACCCGAAGTTCACCGATGAGCGTCCCGGCGACATGATCTTCCGCGTCTGCGGCCGCGACGACCAGCAGGGCAGCGTCGCCGGCGCTTATCTGAAGAAGAACTTCGGCGACAAGCGCATCGCCATCATTCACGACAAGCAGGCCTACTCCAAAGGCTTGGCCGACGAGACCAGGAAAGCCATGAACGCGGCCGGCAAGAAGGAGGAGATGTACGAGACCGTGACGCCGGGCGAGAAGGACTACACCGCCCTGGTCTCGAAGCTCAAGAAGGCCAAGATCGACGTGCTCTACTACGGCGGCTATCACCCGGAAGCCGGCCTGATCGTGCGCCAGATGCGCGACCAGGGCATGAAGACGATCCTGGTCTCCGGCGACGCCCTGGTGACCGAGGACTACTGGAAGATCACCGGTCCGGCCGGCGAAGGCACGCTGATGACGTTCTCGCCCGATCCGCGCAAGAACCCGGCGGCGGCCGAGCTGGTCAAGCGCTTCCGCGCCAAGGGCATCGAGCCGGAGGGCTATGTGCTCTACACCTACGCGGCCATGCAGGCCTGGAAGGCAGCCGTCGAGAAGGCCGGCAGCACCGAAACGGAAAAGGTCGTGAAGGCGCTGAACAGCCTGGAGTTCGACACCGCCATCGGCAAGTTCTCCTTCGACAAGAAGGGCGACCCGAACCTGCCGCCCTACGCCTTCTACGAGTGGAAGAACGGCAAGTACAACCAGATCAACTAGATCCACAACGAGACACCACCGAAAAGCCCGCCTCCGGCGGGCTTTTCTTTTGCCGGGCGGCCCCGCTCCTGCCCTAGAGCATGGCGCGATCATTCTGCTTCGCGCCATTGCTCTAGCTCTTTGTTGAAGCATGTCTTTTGTCCCGAAACCGGTATCCACTTTCGGGAGACATGCTTTAGCGCACGGCTACGGTGATGGACCCGCCGACCCAGCCCGTGGCATGGTCCCGTCGTCGTTCCTAGACATGACCGCGAAACGGAGCCTTCCCGCGTGGCATCCACCGGCCCTCGCAATCTGATCACCGACGTCGAAGGACTGACTGTGGGCAACGCCCAGAGCGATGCGCTGCGGTCCGGCGTTACGGTCCTCCTGCCGGACCTGCCCATGGCGGCGGCCGTCGACGTGCGCGGCGGCGGTCCCGGGACCCGCGACACCGGGGTGCTGAAACCCGAGGGCCTGGTCCAGGAGATCCACGCCATCGTGCTCTCCGGCGGGTCGGCCTTCGGTCTCGATGCGGCAACGGGTACACAAGCCTATCTGCGCGAACGCGGCGTTGGCTTCGCCGTGGGTCCGGCTCTCGTGCCGATCGTACCGCAAGCCATCCTGTTCGACCTGCTGAACGGCGGCGACAAGGAGTGGGGCCGCCGCCCCCCCTATCAGGACATGGCCTTTTCCGCCTGCGAGATCGCGTCGGACAGCTTTGCGCTCGGAACCGTCGGCGCCGGCTTCGGCGCGACAACGGAGCGGCTGAAGGGCGGCCTCGGCAGCGCGTCCTGGGTCATGGAGACCGGCCATACCGTCGGCGCCCTGACGGCCGTGAACGCAGCCGGCAACGTCACTATGGGCGATGGCCCCCATTTTTGGGCAGCGCCCTTCGAGCAGGACAGGGAGTTCGGCGGTCTGGGCTGGCCAGAAACCGTTTCGCCGGACATGACCGAGCCGCGCCTGAAGGGCGGGATCGCTGAGAACACGACACTTGCGATCGTTGCCACGGATGCGGCGTTGGACCGCAATGCGCTCAAGCGGATCGCGATCATAGCGCAGACCGGCTTGGCGCGGGCCATCTATCCTGTCCACATGCCGACCGACGGCGACATCGTCTTCGCCGTCTCCACCGGCCGGCGCCCTGCCCCGGAGGCGCCCTCTGGGCTGGCCACTCTCGGCGCGGCGGCAGCCGACACGCTGACGCGCGCAATCGCGCGGGCCGTCTACGAGGCGCACGCCTTCGAGGGCGATCCCGCAGGGCGGCCCGCCTATCGCGATCTCTTCGGCAAGGGCACGGCCGGCGGCGCCTGACAGACCGGCCCCGCGCGCTATGCCGACCGGATTGTCCGATTGCAGACGGCATCGCGCCGTGCTTATTTGCGGCAGCTCCGATGGCGGATCGGGACCGCTGCGCAAGAGGGAACGACCATGGAACGAGGCGTACTCGCGGGCATCGTGGGGTTCATTCTGGCCGTGCTGTTCGCGGGCACCATGGGCCTCAGCGTGACGGCGGTGCTGGTCGCCGACTACATGCAGCCCGGCCGCGTCATGGGCGAGCAGGCGCGCCAGACCTTGATCCTCTGCGCCGGCGCCGGTTTCTTCGCCGCCCTTCTGGCCTGGTGGATGCAGCGCTTCGCCGCTTCCCGCGGGCTGCTGATCCGCTTCGTCTACGGCCTCCTGATCTTCACGCTGATCTTTCTGGCGATCGGCGGGGTCTTCGAGGTAGGCCGCAACTACGTGACCAACCAAGGACCACACGACTACAGCCCGGCGGGGCTCTACTGGGCCTCGCTCGGCGGGTTCTACACTTTCGCCCTCTTCCTCGTGGTGCCGCTCCGGCTCGCCCTGATCAGCCTGCTGCTGGCCGCCGGCCTGTTCCTCGCGCTGGTGGGGCCAATTGCCCGGGACGCCTAGGCTGGGGTCTTTTCAGTCGCATTTGAGCGGCCGCGGCCTTCCTGCTAGATGGGGGCCTCACATCCCTCCATTCGCACGAGATACCGCATGATCCCCCGCTACACCCGCCCCCGGATGGCCAAGATCTGGGAGCCCGAGACCAGGTTCCAGATCTGGCTCGAGATCGAATCCCATGCCTGCGACGCCCTGGCCGAGCTTGGCGCGATCCCGAAGGAGGCGGCGGAGGCGGTGCGAGCCCGCGGCGGCTTCGACGTGGCGCGCATCGACGAGATCGAGCGCGAGGTCAAGCACGACGTGATCGCCTTCCTGACCAGCCTGGCCGAGCATGTGGGCGAGGAAGCGCGCTTCGTGCACCAGGGCATGACCTCGTCGGACGTGATCGACACCTGCTTCAACGTCCAGCTCGTGCGCGCAGCGGACATTCTGATCGAGGACCTCGACGCCCTGCTCGACGCCCTGAAGCGCCGCGCCGTGGAGCACAAGGACACAGTCTGCATCGGCCGCAGCCACGGCATCCACGCCGAGCCCACCACTTTCGGCATCAAGCTGGCCCAGGCCTATGCCGAGTTCGACCGGGCGCGAAGCCGGCTCGAGGCCGCGCGCGCCGAGGTCGCCACCTGCGCCATCTCGGGCCCCGTCGGCACCTTCGCAAGCGTCGACCCCCGCATCGAGGCGCATGTGGCGGAGAAGCTCGGGCTGAGCCCCGAGCCCGTCTCGAGCCAGGTGATTCCGCGCGACCGGCACGCCATGTTCTTCGCCACGCTCGGCGTCGTCGCCAGCTCCGTCGAGCGCCTGGCCACGGAGATCCGCCATCTGCAGCGCACCGAGGTGCTGGAGGCGGAGGAGTATTTCTCGGAAGGCCAGAAGGGGTCGTCCGCCATGCCCCACAAGCGCAACCCGGTGCTGACCGAGAACCTCACCGGCCTCGCGCGCATGGTCCGGGCCTACGCCCTGCCGGCCATGGAAAACGTGGCGCTCTGGCACGAGCGCGACATCTCCCATTCCTCGGTCGAGCGCATGATCGGCCCGGATGCCACGGTCACCCTCGACTTCGCGCTGGCGCGGCTCACCGGCGTCATCGAGAAGCTGATCGTCTATCCGGACCGCATGCGCGCCAATCTGGACCGCCTCGGCGGGCTGGTGCACTCCCAGCGCGTGCTGCTGGCCCTCACCCAGGCCGGCGTCAACCGCGAGGACGCCTACCGCCTGGTGCAGCGCAATGCCATGAAAGTCTGGCAGGGCGAGGGAGACTTTCTCGGCTTCCTCGCCGCCGACCCCGAGGTCGGCGGGGCTCTAGCCGAAGGGGAGCTGAAAGACCTGTTCGACCTCGGCTTTCACACCAAGCACGTCGACACGATCTTCGAGCGGGTGTTCGGCTGACACCGGCCGGGGCGGCCGAATCGGCACCCTCTCGGCCCGATGCCAGCGCGGATCAGGACTGTTTCTCGGCCTCGATTTGCTCGACTGCCGTCACCATCAGCTCGTCCATGGTGCGCCGGATCTGGTGGTCGGACGCATCCACGCCCTTCTCGTCGAGATCCTTGCGGATCTTCCGGAAGACGTCCTCTTCCCCCGGCTCCTCGAGGTCGGCGAGGACCACATCCTTGGCATAGGTCTCGGCTTCCTCGCCTTCCAGGCCCATCTTCTCCGCGGTCCAGCGCCCGAGAAGCTTGTTGCGCCTGGCCGTTGCCTTGAACTTCAGCTCTTCGTCGTGCGCGAACTTCTTCTCGTAAGCCTTCTCCCGCTCGTCGAATGATTTCATCCCTTGAACTCCTCGTTCGATCCTCTATCTGCGGAAGTGAGGTCGGGCCCTCAGCCGGTGCCTCGCAAATTCGGGGCAGGCATAGCCCGGAGCGTTTTGCAAATCAACCAAGCTCATCGCCGCGGACGGCCCGAAACGCGCGCGGCAAATCCCTCATCGCGACGATTGTTTCGCGTTTCGTGTTCGGCTAGGTTCGCGTTGTGGTTCCGGCAGTTGTGGCCACCGGATGGGGGGACGGGCTCACCGCGAGTGAGACGTGGTTTGAAGCTTCCAGTCACAAGTCACCATGCCATAGTCTTGAAAGGACCAGCTGATGAATCGGCGACGCCGCGTTTACGAGGGCAAGGCGAAGATTCTCTACGAGGGGCCCGAGCCCGGGACGCTCGTTCAGCACTTCAAGGACGACGCAACCGCCTATAACAACCGCAAGCAGGACACCATCGAAGGCAAGGGCGTCCTCAACAACCGCATCTCGGAATACCTGATGATGCGCCTCGGCGAGGTCGGCGTGCCGACCCACTTCGTGCGCCGCCTGAACATGCGCGAGCAGCTCGTGCGCGAGGTCGAGATCATCCCGGTCGAGGTGGTGGTGCGCAACGTGGCGGCCGGGACCATCTCGAAGCGCCTGGGCCTGGAGGAAGACTCGCTCCTGCCCCGGCCGATCGTCGAGTACTGCCTCAAGAACGACGACCTGGGCGACCCGATCGTGACCGAGGAGCACATCACCGCGTTCGGCTGGGCCGGGCCCCACGACCTGGACGACATGGTCGCGCTCGCGCTCCGGGTCAACGACTTCCTGTCCGGGCTGTTCCTGGGCGTCGGGCTCAAGCTGGTCGACTTCAAGCTGGAGTTCGGGCGCCTGTGGGAGGACGACGAGATGCGCATCGTCGTGGCCGACGAGATCAGCCCGGATTCGTGCCGCCTGTGGGACATCAAGACCAACGAGCGCCTGGACAAGGACCGGTTCCGGCGCGATCTCGGCAGCGTCGAGGAGGCCTACCAGGAGGTCGCGCGCCGCCTCGGCGTGCTGCCCGAAACCCTGCCGGCCGAGCACCAGCGCCCCAAGCTGGTCCAGTAGGCGCCCGCCCGAAGCCAAAAAATCGTTTTAACTCAATAGCTTAGCGGCAGGCGCGCCGGCGCATGCGCCCGGCCGGCCAAAAATTCAATAATTTCAACTGGTTAGCGCCAAAGGCGCGGGCTCACGCCTTGCGGTCCCGCCGTGCCACGCGCGCCTCGAGGGCGGCGTTCGACCACACCAGGCGCGGTCCCGGCAGGGGCGCGGGCGGCTTGGCCGCCGGGTCGGGCAGCCACGGGCGCGTCGATCGGTGCGCGTACGGTACCGGCGCCGCGGGCGCCTGCGCGCGGACCCCGTTCAGCACCTCCTCGAGCGAACGGAGCGGCCTCAACAGATACGGACTCACCATCCCCTTCCCCACAACCCCAGACTTTATTCTCCCCTAATGAGAGGTTACCGCGACCGGCCCGAAAATTCAAGTTTCTAGGAACGTCTACTTAACAACTTTTCTGTGGATAACCACCGGAAACCGCCAAAAATCTCCATGTTTTGCGGGTATTCTGGACCATCAAAGGCATGCTGAACCAGCCGCGAAGCAGCGTCCGTTAACCATAACAGGATAATTTTCTTAACGACGTTGGGTGGCTTTTAGGCGCGACCCGGCACCCGGCGCGGTCCCGTTGGGGCGGAGTCGCGGGTGCATCGCGGACGCATGCGGGTATGACTCCGGA
>JAKSBI010000426.1 GCA_022361215.1 Hyphomicrobiales bacterium
CCTCGCGGGTCGGGCGCGGCGCGATGCGGGCGAGCTGCAGGTGGTTGCGCACCGTGAGCTCCGCCTGCCAGCCGGGCTCCACCACCACGGTCTGATGCGGCTCGATGACCAGCGCCGGCCCGGCGACGGCGTGGCCCGGCTTGAGCTGCTCGCGGAGATAAATCGCGGCCTCGTGCCAGGCGCCGGCCGAGAAGAAGCGGGTGGTGTCGCGCGGCTCCGCTGGCGGGCTTTCGGTGGCCGCAAGCTCGGGCTCCTCGGCGTCGGCGCCGCCGCCGGCGCTCTCCACCTCCAGCGCCTCGATGACGATCTCCTTCTCCGGGCTGATGAAGCCGAAGCGCTGCTCATGGGCGATCTCGAAGAGCGCGCGCATGCCCTCGACGCTGCCGGCTGGGACGGGGAGCGGCGTATCGGTGCCCAGATAGCGCAGATGCGCCCGCACCGCAGTGGCGATGGCCTTGCGTGCGACGCCCTGGCGTTTCAGCTCCCTGGTGGTCTCGACCTCCAGCTCCCGTTTGAGCGCCGCGATGGCGTCGAGACCTTCCATGTCCAGCGGCCGCTCGACCGCGCGGGTGCGGCTGGCGCGGATGTTGGCGAGACCCATGCCGTAGGCCGAGAGCACGCCTGAAAGGGGGTGGATCAGCACCCGCTTCATGCCGAGCGCATCGGCCACCAGACAGGCATGCTGGCCGCCGGCGCCGCCGAAGGAGGCGAGGGTGTACTCTGTGACGTCGTAGCCGCGCTGGATCGAGATCTTCTTGATGGCGTTGGCCATGTTCTCGACCGCGATGCGCAGGAAACCGTCCGCCACCTCTTCGCCCGAGCGGCCGTCGCCGATCTCCTTGGCGAGCTTGGCGAAGGCGCGGCGCACGGCCTTGTCGTCGAGCGGCTGCTTGCCGTCTGGCCCGAAAATGGTGGGGAAGTAGGCGGGGTTCAGCTTGCCGACCATGACATTGGCGTCGGTGACGGCGAGCGGCCCGCGGCGGCGGTAGCAGCGCGGCCCCGGGTCGGCGCCCGCCGAGTCCGGGCCGACGCGAAAGCGGCTGCCGTCGAAATGCAGGACCGAGCCGCCGCCGGCGGCCACCGTGTGGATGCGCATCATGGGCGCGCGCATTCTGACGCCCGCCACCTCGGTCTCGAAGGCGCGCTCGTATTCGCCGTCGAAATGGGAGACGTCGGTGGAGGTGCCGCCCATGTCGAAGCCGATGATCTTGGAGAAGCCGGCGATGCGGCTGGTCTCGGCCGCGCCCACGACACCGCCCGCGGGCCCCGACAGGATGGCGTCCTTGCCCTGGAACAGGTCTGCCGCCGTCAGCCCGCCCGAGGACTGCATGAACATCAGCGTGCAGTCCGAGCCCTCGGTGTCGAGCTGGCCCGCCACCTTCTCCACATAGCGGCGCAGGATGGGCGAGAGATAGGCGTCGACCACGGCCGTGTCGCCGCGGCCCACGAGCTTGATCAGAGGGCTCACCTCGTGGCTCGCCGAGACCTGTGTGAAGCCCACCTCGCGGGCGATCTCGGCGACCCGTCGCTCGTGCGCGGGGAAGGCATAGGCGTGCATGAAGACGATGGCCACGGCGCGGATGCCGTCGGCGAAGGCTTCCTCCAGCGCGGCGCGGGCCGCGTCCTCGTCGAGCTCCGTCTCCACGGCTCCGTCGGCCAGCACGCGCTCCGGCACCTCGGCGACGCGCTCGTAGAGCATCGCCGGCTTCCGGATGTCGCGCGCGAAGATGTCGGGCCGGGCCTGGTAGCCGACCCGCAGCGCGTCGCGGAAGCCGTCGGTGATCAAGAGCAAAATGCGCTCGCCGGTGCGCTCCAGGAGCGCGTTGGTGGCCACGGTCGTGCCCATCTTCACGGTGGCGACGGTCTTGGCCGGGATCGGCTTCTTCTTGGCGCGGATCTTCAGCAGGTCGCGGATGCCCTGCAGCGCCGCGTCGTCGTAGGCCTCAGGGTTCTCCGAGAGCAGCTTGTGCGCCTTCACCTCGCCCTCGGGCGTGCGCGCCACGATGTCCGTGAAGGTGCCGCCCCGGTCGATCCAGAAATGCCACTTCTTGCTTGAGCCCATCGATCCTGCGCGTTTGTCCGTTGTTTTGGTTTCTGCCACGCAGGATCAGCTGATCTGAATGCGCCGGCCCGCCCTTCGCTTGGCCTGCCCGCCGTCCTCAGCGCTTGCGCTTGCCGAAGCCTACCAGGGCCAAGCCGAGCAAACCGATAAAGTAGAGAGCCATATATGTGAAGCCCTCGGCCACCACCGAGCCGCCGCCCTCGCTCACATAGGGACCCCAAAGGTAGCGCGCGGCCTCGTTCACATAGCGGTGGAGGCCGACCTGATAATGCACGACGCCCACCGCTATGGCGAAGACCATCAGCAGGACGCCCAGAAAGCGCAACATTGCGTCCGTCCGTCGTTGGGACGTTTCGTCGAACCCCGACGTTATACGAAATCGCGAGGCCCGCCACCCTTGCAGACGCTTGTCGCCGGCCGCGCCAGGGCCTAGGGTGCGCCCGAATGGGAACGGAATTTGCCTCGCAGCGAGGGTGACGGGATGCGGATCAATCGGATTCGGGACTTGAAGGCGCTCGGCTGGTCGTTGGCCGCCGCAATTCTGATCCTCGGCGCCTCGACGCAGAGCGCGCCGGCGGAGGCCTTCGCCGGCGGCTGCCGCTTGATCGCTTTCGACTCGGTCTATTTCGAGGATGGCGGGCGCCGGCGCGGTATCGTCCTGACCATCGGCGGCCGGCGGCCCCATGCCAACATGGACGTGGTGCTGGAGCACAAGCCCGGCCGCAACGGCAACTGGACCATCG
>JAKSBI010000156.1 GCA_022361215.1 Hyphomicrobiales bacterium
CAGCGAGGAATAGCCGCGAGCGATAAAGAACGGCCCCACGAGTACCCCCGTCCGCCTGGCACCCCGAGACCGATGGTAGACCCATCGCCGCGCGACACGGGTCCTCAACGGCTCGTGAGCCAGCCCCGCGGGAACCGGTCCTGGTCTCGGGCGCCCGCGCAGGCCCGCGCGGAGCGAGGAATAGCCGCGAGCGATAAAGAACGGCCCCACGAGTACCCCCGTCCGCCTGGCACCCCGAGACCGATGGTAGAACCCTCGTCTCGCGACACGGGTCCTTAACGGCTCGTGAGCCAGCCCCGCGGGACCCGGTCCTGGTCTCGGGCGCCCGCGCAGGCCCGCGCGTCAGCGCGGAATAGCCGTGAGCGAAAAAAACAACCACACGGCAAATCCTGGAAACAGGGATCAGACCCCTATCGCTCCCAACACCCCTACGCCCATTCCACGTTCGCGGGGTCCAGGTTGGACAGGCTTTCGATCACGTGGTCGGCGAGCGCCGTGACGCTCGACGCTGTGGCGTTGGCGGCGCGGAGCAGGGCGATGTCGCAGTTGGGCAGGCTCGGAAAGCCGTCGTCGGCGTTGAGGCGGCGCATGCCGGGGCGGATGGCGCTCTCCGGCAGCACCGAGATGGCCAGGCCCGAGAGCACGGCGGCGGAGAGCGCCGTGGCGCTCGGGCTCGTATAGAGGATTCGGTAGGGCCGGTTGGCGGCATCGAGCCCCTGGGTCGCCGCCACGCGCCAGGAGCAGCTCGTCCGGCCGACGGCGAGCGGCAGCACCTCGTGCTCGTGCACCCGATGGCGCGGCGAGGCCACCCAGAACAGGCGCTCCCGCCGCATCACGTCGCCGTGCGAGCCGCAGTCCCGGTGGGTGACGATGGCCAGGTCGAGCTCGTCCGCCAGGATGCGCTCGTGCAGCGCCGTGCTGCCGTCGCAGATGATGCCGATCTCCACCAGCGGATGGGTGCGCGCGAAGCGCGCGAAGATGCGCGGCAGGAACCGCTCGGCATAGTCGTCCGGCGTGCCGATGCGCACATAGCCCGCCAGCTCGGGCTCCTTCAGCACGGTCATGGCCTCGTTGTTGAGCGCCACGATGCGCCGCGCGTATTCGAGCAGATGCTCGCCGTCGCCGGTGAGCCGGTTGCTGCGCCCGTTCTTGGTGAAGAGCGAGCGGCCGACGGTCTCCTCCAGGCGGCGCATCTGCATGCTGACGGCGGCCTGGGTCCGGTTCACCTCCCTGGCCGCGCGCGTGAAGCTGCCGCTGTCGGCGATGGCGATGAGAGTCTTGAGTTGCTCGGTATCCAGGGTGGCGTAGGACATGGCGGTCATTCCATAAGCCGATATTATGCGTATTATAAGAAACATTCGTTGGACTTATCAATTGAAAAGCCTCATATATCAGCCAACGGAGGCTGTGACGATCACGCTTCGGTCACAGTCGAATTATCGTAACAGCGTTCGGTGGTACGTTCCCGGTCGAGAGGAGCGTGGAATGGCCACACGGATCGGCGCGCGGAATTCGACCCTCTTATGGGCCGGCCTGCACCCGTCACACTGAGAGCGCAAGCGGGCCGCAGCGGGCTCGCAGCCTCGTAACGTACAGCCGTACCAAACCGTTCAGCGCCGGACGAGCGACGTCTCCGGCGGACGGTCCGCGGCGCCTGGAGAGCAAGGAGACGCAACGATGAACAGGACACGAACCGCAACGCCTCCCGTCGGCCGGCCGGACTTTGTGGCATCGGTCCTGGCTGCGCTTTCGATGCTCTATCGCCGCGTCGCGAAAGCTGTCGAGATCTGGAGCAACCGGCGCCAGATCCTGCGCCTTGCCAGCGCCGACGACCGGCTGCTGCGGGATATCGGCCTGACGCGGGCCGACATCGACTGGGCGCTGATGCAGCCGCTCCATGTGGACCCGTCGGAGCTGTTGGCCGAGCGCGTCAAGTGCCGCCGTGCGGCGGGGCGCTGGGCGCGCAAGCTGACCGCGCCCGACGCCGGCAGGTAACGCCGCGTCCGAGGACGACACCCGAACCCGCCCCCGCGCTCCGCCGGCTTACTTCAGGCTGGCGATGGCTGCGGTAAAGCCTTTCAGCGAAATGGGAATTCCGATGCCGGCCTCGGGCGTCTGAAAGATGATGAACATCGCCGTCGTGCCGGTCTTGAGCTGCTTGACCAGGTCGTCCTTGACGACCACCTCGGCGATGCAGCCGATCCTGCCGCATTTCAGGAAGGGCGCGTTGCCCATGTCCTTGTCGTCGATCTTCAGCCCGAGGCCCGTCGGCAGCAGCACGCCGAGGGGCGCGACCACGCGCAGGAGCTGCTTCGAGCCGTCGACGGATTTCAGATAGATGACCGTCAGCCCCACATTCGGCCGATCCTCGGCGGTGACGCTCTGGACCAGGGCGCACTTCTCGGCCTTCGCGCCTGCCGGCTTGCCGCAATTGACCTGCCAGGCGCCGTGGGTCGCCTTCACCTTGCCGTCCTGGGCATGGGCAGCCCGGGGCAGCGCCAGCGCCAGAGCCGAGCAGAGAAGGCCCAGCACGACGGCCAGGCAGGGCCGGCGCAGGCTCCAGATCGATCGTGTCTCAAAAGGTCCCGGCAATTCGCGATAGACTTTCATGCAGCCCGAGAGACGGTTGCAGGGCGACCCGGCGGCCGCGCGACGACCGCCCTATATCAACCTGCAATCACCGACAAATCAATCCACGGTGACCCGCAGCATTAATGCCCGGCACACCCCTGTCCGAGCGACCGTCGCCGCATGGTCCCGACAAGCGATTGGCCCTGCGATTGGGGCAACATTTGGACTGGCTCGCAAGGCGCGTTCTTCAACCGCTGCGCAGGCGGATTTGTCGGGGATCAAAACGCGAAGATTTGCCGCAGTCGCGCCTCTTCGATCCTGGTTGCCATCGCTCAACCCATTGTGTTTGCTGACGCTCAGGATTTCGTCCGCTGCCTGAGTCAAGCGGGGCCTTTTGGGCGGTCCGAGAGTTCGGCCTGCATTGGGGTTGGCAGGTTCTGGAGGCTGGCAGAACACCTCCGCGACAGTGTGGCGACGCGCGACGTCCGGCGCAGAACTTTCGAGGGAGCAATTTGGCATGTCGAACGGTTTTCCGGGTTCGAAAGCATGGGCCGTGGCGCTGGCCGCGGCGGCGCTCTTTGCCGGCGGTGCGGCGGTGGCGGCCGAAGGCCAGCCGGTGCCGTGGCAACTCGGATTACAACCGGCCGCGTCGCCCATCGCCGCGCAGATCGACCAGTTCCACGACTTTCTGCTCTACATCATCACGGCCATCACGCTCTTCGTTCTCGGGCTGCTGATCTATGTGATGGTCCGGTTCAACGAGCGGGCCAATCCGGAGCCCTCCAAGCTCACCCACAACACCGGGCTCGAGGTCGCCTGGACGCTGATACCGGTGGTCATTCTGATCGTGATCGCCATCCCGTCCTTCCGGCTGCTGTTCGACCAGTACACCTTCCCGAAGGCGGATGTGACCATCAAGGCGATCGGCAATCAGTGGTACTGGACCTACGAGTACCCGGACGCCGACGACATGACCTTCGATTCGCTGATGGTCGAGGACGCGGACCTGAAGCCGGGCCAGCCGCGCCTGCTGACCGTGGACAACGAGGTCGTGGTGCCGGTGAACAAGAACGTGCACGTGCTGGTGACGGCGACGGACGTGCTGCACAACTGGGCGATGCCGGCCTTCGGGGTGAAGCTGGACGCGGTGCCAGGCCGCGTGCTCAAGACCTGGTTCCGGGCGGAGAAGACCGGGATGTTCTACGGGCAGTGCTCGGAGCTGTGCGGTGTCAGGCACGCTTTCATGCCGATCGCCGTGCGCGTGGTGAGCGAGAGCGAGTATGAGGCTTGGCTCGAGACGGCGAAGAAGCAGTTCGCCTCGAAGCCGAGGGTGCCCGCGCCGGACGCCGATCCGGACGGACAGGCCGAGCGGATCTCGGTCGCACGGAACTGACGGACCGGCCGGACCGGCTAGAAGAGCAACGCGACGCAAGCGAGGACAGGACGCCATGGCGTACGGAGCAAAGGCAGCGGGACACGACGATCACACGCCAACCGGCTGGCGACGGTGGGTCTATTCGACCAACCACAAAGACATCGGCACGATGTATCTCATCTTCGCCATTGTCGGCGGCCTGATCGGCGGCTTCCTCTCCATGGGCATGCGGCTCGAGCTCATGGAGCCGGGCATGCAGGTCTTCGTCAATCCGCATACCTTCAACGTGTTCACCACGGCCCACGGCCTGATCATGATCTTCTTCATGGTCATGCCGGCCATGATCGGCGGCTTCGGCAACTGGATCGTGCCTCTCATGATCGGCGCGCCGGACATGGCCTTCCCGCGCATGAACAACATCTCGTTCTGGCTGCTGCCGGCGGCCTTCGCGCTGCTGATCATGTCGCTGTTCGTCGAGGGACCGCCCGCCGGGCAAGGGGTCGGTGGCGGATGGACCATCTACCCGCCGCTGTCGACCACGGCGCAGCCCGGCCCGGCCATGGATTTCCTGATCCTGTCGCTGCACATCGCCGGCGCCTCCTCGATCCTCGGCGCCATCAACTTCATCACCACCATCTTCAACATGCGCGCCCCGGGCATGACGCTGCACAAGATGCCGCTGTTCGTGTGGTCGATCCTGATCACGGCCTTCCTGCTGTTGCTGTCGCTGCCCGTGCTGGCCGGCGCCATCACCATGCTGCTGACCGACCGGAACTTCGGCACCACCTTCTTCGA